>CAZEPL010000056.1:0-26711 GCA_964514135.1 uncultured Spirochaetaceae bacterium
ATTTCCAATTTTTCCGGCATTTGAGCACTATGCGGATGTTCGGATCCTGCATACACTTTTACATTTCTAAACAGTTTTCTTCCTAAACGCCCCTTGGGAAGCATACCCTTTATAGCATGCTCTAAAGGGAAAGTCGGTTTTTTCTGCATTCTTTTAGCAAGATTTTCATGCTTAATTCCCCCAGGATAACCTGTATGGTGATAATAAATTTTTTGTTGCATCTTTTTGCCAGTAACTCTTATTTTCTCTGCATTTATTACTACAATTTTATCACCGACTTCCAAATGCGGTGTATAAATCGGTTTTTGTTTACCCCTTAAAATGGGCACAACTTTGGCAGCTACTCTGCCCAGTGTTTTTCCATCGGCATCTATTAAATACCATTTTTGAGTAATATCTTTCATTTTCGCAAAAATCGTTCTCATAATATAATACCTTTATTGTGAATTAATATAAGGAGCACATATAGTTACATATTACTCTATTAATGTCAAGCGCCGCGCTTATTCTTCTTTGCTTGCGCTTTTTTCTTCTTTTTTTGCTTCGATTTTGTCTTTAATATCAGCTATCCCAATAAAGAAGGCAATAATTCCTATTAAAAGGGCTAGTATCGGTGCTCCACCTTTAAAGAAATCAACCACAAATTTCCACCAATCAAGGCCATAAAGCATACTCTCTGGTAAAACAGTCCATACAGCAGCAGCCATAAATATCAAACCAATAATGAGTGCAATCATTAATATACCCCCTTATGCTATTTAATAAGTTCCTTCTGCAAAGATAGTTATTTTTCTAATAATGTCAACTCCTTTTTTGAAGTTTTTTATATGAATACCCTGAATATCAGAAAGCACATTCATGCTCATATACCTATTATTTAGGTTAAAAAAAGAACAAATTTAAAATTGATAGTCCCAACTACTTGCACAATAAGTTTTTTTTTATTAGCTTATGTCTATAATATCTTAACTAAAGGAGTACAAAATGAAGGTCAAAATCGATCCTGATTTATGTACAGGATGTGCACTATGTACGGATAGCCTTCCGGAAATA
The DNA here is from genome assembly GCA_964514135.1 of uncultured Spirochaetaceae bacterium. GTDB lineage: Bacteria > Spirochaetota > Spirochaetia > SZUA-6 > RPPD01 > JAFGGG01. Next base: position 1,054 of record CAZEPL010000056.1, read on the forward strand.
TTTGTAATGGCTGACGATGTTGCTGAAGTGGCTACACCTAATGTACCGGCTGATCAAGAGGCCGCAGTCCAAGAAGCTGCGGATGATTGTCCGGCAGAAGCAATTATAGTTGAATAATGGAGAGGCCCTTTAAAAAGGGCCTTTTAAATGTAAAAAAGTATTTTAATCTTTTCTCTTTTCCTTTCGGCAAGATCATTATTTGACTCAATTCAAATCTTAGCAAAATTGTTTGCCATATTAAAAAAACATGGTACAATTAATAATAGAATGAAACAGTATGTATTCTTTTTGAGCATATTTATGTGCATTTTTATCTTGTGCACCTCTTTCTTAAGCCCCCCCGGAGAACAATTATGGCGCTTTATCACGGGAGGCAGAATCCGTTCCCAACCGGCTGTAGGAAATAATGGAATTGTGTATGTGATCTCCGAAGACAGGTATCTTTATGCTCTTAATCCGGAAGGCGTTGCATTGTGGCAGCGTGATCTCACAGAACGAGTAAGCGATTGTTTTACTATTGGCTATGATGGAAGTATATACGTGGGATTTAAAAATGGAATTATAACTGCCATTAATCCGTGTGGCAAAATAATATGGAACTATAATACAAAAGAGACGCTTAAATACTCCCCCGCCCTCCACAGCGACGGTTCACTTTTTTTTGTAACTGATGAGGGGAATATTTTTGCCCTTTCCCATACCGGAACGGTCCGCTGGAAAAAAAATCTTGCCCTACAACCCTCAAGCAGTCCTGTTTCAGATACTGACGGAACACTTTATCTTCCTCTTTTCAGGCAAGGACTTTTAGCCCTTTATGCCTGGGGAGAAGAAAAATGGCAGCTCTCACTCAGCGGCAATCCTTGTACCCCTGCAATTGCTGCGGACGGCACACTCGTTTTGGGAACTGATGCGGGTAATCTTTACGCCATACATCCTCACGGATGTATCCTGTGGTCATTTACCTTCAACTCAGAAGTCTTAAGTCCTGTTATCGGTATGAACGGTACTATTTACGGTACATTAAAAAACGGGCAGGTGTTTTGTCTTAATAAACACGGCGAATTACTGTGGATAGTGAGCGTGGGGACAGCAGTATCCCGCTCCTGCATCATAGGTTCGAGCGGTACGCTTTATGTTTCTTCAGATGATAATTACATTCATGCTCTCTCCCCCAGCGGTACTGTGCTTTGGTCTCATCAGGTAAAGGGAGAGCTCACACACCTTGTGCTTTCCCAACAAGGCGTTCTCTATGCCGGCTCAAGCGACTGGTCGCTCTATGCATTTCAAGCTGAAAAATCAATGGCAAGCCCTTGGCCTCAATATCAACATGATTCTTCACATTCGGGACAGTCGTTAAGAAAAATAAGAAAGCTCTCCATCGAAGATCTTTACGGAAAAGATCCGGACTTTCTCTATTTTAAAAATCTGTTATTATCTTTTAATCCGCATCTCATGCAAAAAGGACTTGAAGAAATACAGCAAAGGTACGATTGCTTAGCAATAAAATCCAGCAGAGCTTATTTATTTTATCTTTTGGGCAAAGTTACAGATATTAGTATTACGGAAATCGATAAGCATTATAATTATCCTGAAGATGGTTATTCCAGAATCCGAGAACAAGCTTGTCTGCTTTATACCCTTATAGGCGGTTTTTATGCCCGCGATTTGCTTTTGCACATAATTGAAGACGAAAAGGATGTAAGCATGAAAGCTGTTGCTATTCACTGTTTGGGTATACTGCGGAGTGATCCGAAAGGGAGTGCGGTAAAGCAAATGGCAGCTTTGATTTCATTTAACAGCCACTCAGCCCCTAATAACAGCGTTGCCAGAGAAATAATCCGGACAATGAGCAACATTGCATACTACCACGGTACCATACCTGCAAGTGGAATTAAAACACTATTAACAATTAGCCAGGGTCAATATCTAAAAAATGTAAAAGAACAGGCTTTGGCTGTTTTACAGGAGATTAAGTAATTATTGGAAATATATACGGTTTTTAAGGAGAGGGAATTATGAAAAAAATATTTTTAATTACTATATTATGTTTCCTCAGCTTTAGTGCTTGGTGTGATCTGAAAGTAGACCGTGATGAAATAACCAAGGGTGAGGAAATCGGATTTATTAATTATAATGGCCCTTATCTCTATTATTACACTTTAGAAGAAATAAGGAACATAGGCGTATACTTAGGGATTAATATTTCCAAAACATTCTCACGCTCCACATTTAATGCACTTTATTCGATTATTCATGCCGTTGATTTAAACGATACATCGGAAAAATTAGACGCCGATATATTTGTTATCGAACCAGGTGCCTTTTTGGATCATATTAGAAATTTACGTGTTATAGTAGCCGGATTTTTACAGAGTGCTTACGGTTATTCATATGATGATGCATTGCTTATAGCCAGATTTATAACATATTACAATGCAACTTTTAGAGGTAATATTTCATATCTTAATGAACGCTATAAGGCTGTGGTTATGGGTCATATTTCAGCTTATGATGCGGGTTTAGCTACAACGTATAGTGAATGGCCGGGGCGAACCAAAGTATTGATACCTTTAACCGATGATTTTAAAGAAGGAGACTTAAGTTCTTTAGATACCGAAGAGCTCACCAGAGAAGAAGTTATTGAGGATCTAAAAAAACTGGATGACAAGGGAGTTGAGGACAGAAAAGATATGGTGGAGCTGCAGGAAAGAGAATTGGAAGAAGCGGAAAAAAAGATAGAGGAGGATAAAGCTCAACTTGAAGAAGATAAGCAGAAACTTGAAGAAGATAAACGTAAGCTGGAAGAAGATAAAAAGAGTGGGGAATTTACTGATGAAGAAATTGCAGAACGGGAAGCAGATATTAAGAAGAGAAAAGATGATATTAAAGAACGAGAAACAAAAATAGCAGGGCGCGAAGAGGAAATAAAGAAAAAACAAGAGACCATTAAAAAAACACGGGAAGATATTGCCGTAGACGACCGCAGTCTACCCTCGGACAGCAAAAGCACTGAACGTGAAACAAGCACAAGCGAAACTACCGATATTAGCTCAGGCAAAGCATTATTTTTAAAAGTGCAGGAGGGTTCTGAAGATAGCGCCGGGGAGATAGTACTTCTTGATTTTAAATCAGATACATTGTTGGCTCGTTCTGAAAATATAAAAATAAAGGAGCGAAGGTTTTATGTTTTTTCAGGATCTTTGCTTGTAATAGCAGACCCCGGCTCGGAAGGCAAAAGCTATTTAATGCTGCTCGATCCTGGTTCCTTAAAAGCAAGCACACAGAGCGAAGAAGAAATATTTGCTCGATCAATAGTTGTTACGAACTCCAATAACATATATGCCGTGATAAAAAAAGGAAATGCCTATTACATAGGGAAATTCGACAGAAATTTAACATTGCTTACAGCAACAGAGCAAGAAGTAAATCCTTTGACTCCGCTTTTTCTTTCAGGTAATTCACTCTATGCTCAGTCAAAAAGGGGGAAGGTTTTACAGCTGGCAGCAAGTAATTTAACACTGCAAAAAACAGCTTCGTTACCATAATATGCAAAAGGGAATAATTATTGTCTTCACAGGCCAAGGTAAAGGAAAAACGAGTGCTGCCTTAGGAACAGCATTGCGGGCAGCCGGTCATAAACAAAATGTATGCATAATCCAATTTATCAAACATGAGCATATATTATGCGGAGAGCACAAGGCTTTAAAAACATTTTTACCACAGATAGAACTACATACTATAGGCGCGGGATTCATTAAACTTAAAGATCTCAATAAAGCGACTCATCAAAAGCAGGCCCAAAAGGCATGGCTGCTGGCACAGGATAAAATATTGTCCGGTAAATTTAATTTAGTAATATTAGATGAACTGACTCACATTATTTCATTACGATTGATCGCTGAGAGGGAAGTGTTGGATCTCTTATTAAAAAAACCCGGCCATGTTCATGTATTAATTACCGGCAGAGCTGCCTCTTCCGCTTTACTCAAAATTGCCGATCTGGTTACAGAATGCAAACAAATTAAACATCCGTTCGAAAAAGGGTATAATGCTGTAAAGGGAATAGATTATTGAGCGGAATTTTTAAAAACATAATGTATATAATTTACTCAAATATCAATCCTATCGACGGTTTTAATTAATTCCTCTGACTTAAAGGGCTTTGTGATCACAAGATAATTTTTAGCTAAGAAATTTGACTTCAGCTCATCTAATAATATTTTATCTTTTCCCAGGGCTGTCGAAAAAAGGAATTTAGCCTCGCTATTTAGTTCAATAATTTTTTTAGCTGCCTTTATACCAGACATTATCGGCATGGTTATATCAATGATAATTAAGTCGGGCTGTAGTTCTTTGTATAAATTTACCGCCTCCCTGCCATTTAATGCATAACCGGCTATTCGCAAACCGCGTTTGATCAGAAGCGGCGCAATTTTATAGTGTACATACAGAGAATCATCCACCAGCAAGACCGATTTTGCAGAAGGATTTTTTAATTTTAAGTTATTGAGTTTTACCCATACTCTTCCATTTTCTCGTTGCGCATTTTCTCCCCGCAGCTGATCGAGTAGATTGGCAAAAACCAAAGAATCCATATCAACACCCAAACTTGAGTATTCCATATTGATGATCTCTCTAAGTACTTTTGCTTTCTTTTCGACCTCTTCTATAGACAGGCCATACCATTCTTCCAGTATCTGAAATCCTTTTTCTAAATTTGCAATATGAAAGGTGGGAATGGTAATTATAACAATAGTTCCACCTTCGGGATTATCTTCAATCTGAATATCCCCTCCTTCTTTATATATTATGTTCTGTACTATCCACAAGCCCATACCGGAACCCTCAATATATTTAACGGATTGAGATCTGTACGACCTTTGAAAAACCTTAGCTTTTTCCTCATCGGGAATCCCCATTCCGTTATCGATTATCTTTATTTCAATATCATCCTGTGAGCGCTGCAACTCAATGAGGACTTTAGTTTTAGGATCCGAATATTTTAAAGCGTTTTCTATCACATTACAAATTGCATTTTTAAAGACACGCCCGGTCTCTATGAAGAACAGTTTTCGCGAATTATAGTTATATTGTATTCTTGGATGTTCGGATAAAGGAATCCTTTCCTTTTCTAGAGAGATTGAATTTATCATATCTACGAGTGAGAATATTCGTTTTTCAAAACTGATATAGCCCAATGCTTCAGATATCAGGTTGTATAGCTCATTGATGTGCTTGCTGAGAGAATTTGAAATTACATTTGCGGGAAGATCTACCAAAAGAGCAAAAATATTGGTGAAAAGATTTTTTGTATCATGGGTAAGAATATCAAGTGTTGTCTGCATAATGATGGCATCTTCTGAGAGCTTTAATTCAACATCATTGCATTTTAAAAGATGCTTCTGCTTATGCATAAGCGAAAACTCCTTTTTATTCGCTGCCTTATGTGTTGCTTGTTATGATATATTGTGATTTTAGTATAGTGAATTTGATTTATCTTTGCCAGAAAATTACTTTTTTAATTAAAAACTTCATTAATTTACCACTTTTCTTTTAGCCGATACCTCAGATATGTAACTTGTTTCAAGTCCATTTAATGCTTTTACCCATGTTAAAAATTTTTCAGCTTCTTTCTTTATTGTATAGGGTCCGATACGGACACGATAGTATGTCTGGCCATTAACACTCTTTGTTGATATTCTGCCCGGAAGACCCTTTTCCATAAGAAAATTGCTTAAGATATCCGCTTTGCTCCTCTCTATATAAGAACCGGCCTGTATCCAATATTCTTTAGCATATACGGTACGCGTTTTAGCAGGTGAAGTTGCAGTTCCGGAAGTTTGTGATGACGTTTTGTTTGTTGTTTTAGGTGTCGTCTCTTTAGCTTTACTGACTGACTCTTTTTTATCCGCATCTTCGACTCGTACACCTTCTGATTTCTCATTACCCTCTGCTTCACCTATAACCACATCACTCGAGATAACTTCGCTTTCTTCCAATGTTGGTTCAAGACCACTTAAAGGATAGTTTTCACGCGTGTAATCAAATGCATAGCTTTCAGCATTTATACGTGACATGGGATAGTTCATTCCCGATCTATCGTCTGTTTGTACTGTCAGCGTCTCGTCCCTCAATAATATTAATCCCCCTAACAGCACAATAATTGCTGCTATGGTAACTGATAGAATGATCCAGATTAATTTTTGATTCTCCATACCTTTTATCCCTCTCCTCTATTTCTTTCCCTTAATATTTCTGCTATTCTCTTTTCTAACTCCTGAATACTTCCTTTGTTGTCTTCATAATAAATATCGACCCCTGGTAATTTTAGTTTAGAGAAGATTTGAAATTGAGAAAAAAATCTCGGTAAAATATCCCAGATAGACAGTTTATCTCTATGCAGAGCCCATCGAACTCGTTTGCAAAATGGTGCCCGAACAAATATAATAAAATCACATAACCCATGAAGCTGCATTTGGAAAAGCAGTGCCGCATTAATGATAAAATTTTTATTATTTCTTTCTATTACACCTTGTATCTGTTCTTTCATAAGGGGGTGCAGCATAGCTTCAAGTTTCACTCTGCTTTTTTTACTTCTAAATACAATTCCAGCCAGTTTCTGCCTGTTTATCCTGCCTTCTTTATTAAGGATTCCCCTGCCAAAGGTATTTATTACTCTTTTCTCTTCATTTTCCAAAACCCGATGTCCGATTTTGTCTACATCTATTTCTATGAAGCCGTATTTTTGAAGAATATATGACACTATGTTTTTCCCGGAACAATACTTGCCGGTCACACCAATTATCATAACTAGTGGATGCTTCCCCAACTTTCTCCACACTCAATATTTACTTTTAGTGCAACTTTTAACTTCACCACATTTTCCATAATATTTTTTAACAGATCCCTCACTAAACCCAATTCTTTTTCCGGAACCTCAAAAATAAGTTCATCGTGCACTTGCAGCAGGAGTGTGGTTTTTAAGCCTTTTTTTTGTAATGAAGCGGCAATCTCTCGCATAGCGCATTTCACAATATCCGCGGCACTTCCTTGAACTGTAGTATTCACGGCAATTCGCTCAGCAGCCTTCTTTTCCATACGGTTTTTACTATTTATATTAAATATTTTACGTTTTCTCCCCATAAGGGTATTTACATATTCAAGTTTTTCTGCAGATATAATCGTATTTTCTATATAGTCCTTAACACCTTTAAATTCTTTAAAATAGTTGTTAATGAACTCTAAAGCTTCCTTTTTGCTGATTTTAAGATCTCTCGCCAGCCTAAAGGAGGACATTCCGTAAATCACACCAAAATTTATAGTTTTCCCGAGCCTCCGCTGTTCGGGAGTTATATGCTCGCGTTTTTCATTAAAAATAATTGCTGCTGTTTCCGTATGCACATCTCTGCTGCTGTTAAATGCATCAATAAGCAGAGCGTCATGTGATAGATGAGCCAAGACAACCAGTTCAATCTGCGAGTAATCAGCGCTTACAAATACAGAGCCTGCTTCCGGTATAAACGCTTCCCTGATCTTCCTTCCATCTTCATCTCTAATGGGAATATTCTGTAAGTTGGGATCTTTGCTAGAAAGTCTCCCTGTTGTTGTTCCGGTTTGAATAAACTGTGTATGAATTCTTCCAGTCTCTGCATGAATAAGTTCCGGCAATGTATCCAGATAGGTATTTTTTAATTTAGCCATAGAGCGATGTTCCAATACGAGGCACGGTACCTCATCATCAGTTGTTGCTGTTAAAATTTCCAGCACCTGTGTGTCTGTAGAATACCCGGTCTTTGTCTTTTTTACGGGTGTGAGCTTGCGTTCTGTAAAAAGCACCTGCTGCAGTTGTTTAGTAGAGTTGATATTAAACTCCTTACCGCAAAGTTTGTAAATCTCCTCTTCCAAATCCTTCATTCTCACAGCGTACTGCTCGCTTAACTGTTTTAATTTTTGAGGTAAGATACGGATGCCCTTTAACTCCATTTCGGCAAGTACTTTTACCAATGGCATTTCAATGTCATAAAAAACCTTATCCAAGCGCTGTTCCTTTAATAATTCTTTAAAATGCAAATAGAGTTTAAGGGTTATATCCGCGTCTTCAGCCGCATAATCGCTAACCTTAATTATTTCAATATCGGATAACAGTAAACCGCTCTTTTTTTCAATAAGCTCCGAATATTTTATCGTATTGTGGCTTAAATACTTTTCCGCCAGTTTATCGATATTATAAGCACTCATCGCACCGCTTTCCAATACCCATGCGGCAATCATAGTATCAAAATAAATCCCGGCGATGGTAATCCCCCAGCGCTTTAACACCTTGTAATCATATTTTATATTTTGCCCAATAACTTGAGAGTGCGGATTTTCTAAAAGCTCTTTTAGTTTTTGCTTTACTGCTGCCTGATCTAATACCTGAATGTCGTTTGCCTTTATAGGTATATAACACGCTTTACCCGGACTGGTACAGAGCGAAAAACCAACAGGAGAGGCCAGCATGTCATCTTTACTGTCCGTTTCAACATCAAAGGCAAATACAGTGCTCTGCTTTGCTTCATCAATCCACCGGTCGAGGACCTTGAGCTCCGTAACAGTACAATAGGATCCCGGCTTGGTACTTGTAAGGTTAAGCTCCTCGCCTGCTTCTCCACCCAGTTCTTCAACAAGGGTTTTCATACCTTCTTTGGAAAAAAGAGGGATCGCCCCCTCAATATTCAGGGCCCTCAGTTCAAACTCGCTTGTCTTAACATTAAGGGGTACATCCGTACGAAGCGTTACCAGCCTCCTGCTTAATTCCGCAGCTTCTTTTGCCTGCAGGAGCTTCTGTTTCTGACCCTCAGGTGTAATTTCTTGAATATGCGCATAAATATTATCGAGTGTGTTATATTGTAAAAGTAATTTTACGGCAGTTTTAGGTCCAATCCCCTGAACTCCGGGAATATTATCAGACTGATCTCCCGTGAGGGCTAAAAAATCTATAAGCTGCTCAGGATATATACCCAGATTAATATGGACTTCTTCTCTACCCCACTCATCAAAACCGCTTTGTCCTTTCTGCTGCCGCAGTACAACTATATTATCTCCCACAACCTGAAGAAGATCTTTATCTTTAGAGATAATGAAGCAGTGGAGATTTTCTTTTTTACACTGTAGCGCCAAAGTTGCAATTATGTCGTCCGCTTCATAACCATCACATCGTAGTAGTGAAATACCCAGTGTTTTTAAGATTTCTTCAATGACATCTATCTGTATATGCAATTCTTCCGGGGTGGCATCACGCTGTGCTTTATAAAGCGGATACTCTATATGCCGGAAAGTCTTTACTTTGGAATCAAATATTACTGCCAAATGCGAAGGATGACGCTCCCTCTTCATTGCGAAAAAAGAGCGAAAAAATCCGTATATAGCCGAAGAATTTCTCCCTTCAGGATTATACAGAGGTCTGTTTTTAAAAGCATAATACGCTTGATAAATGAGATTATAACCGTCGATAAGATACAGTGCTTTGATCATGAAGTAATATCTATAAAATTAGGTGTCCCTATCTTTTTATATGGCGAGCTTACATTATACGATCTAAAAGGTAAAGAAGCTATTTCCTTTTTCATATCAGTGAGCTTCTCTTTTACCAATGTTTTATTAGCTATATTTGCTTGATATGCTTGTTCCAGTAATACCTGTAGCGAAGCGTACCTGCTTGCTATGTCGTGGTCAGGTCTTTGTTGTACCAGCATATCGTATTTTTTTCTCCAGTTTACGAGTGCTTTATCACATGCAGTAATAGTTGCATTAAATCTGTTCTCTAACTCCATATAAACGGTAATCTTATCCATATCTTCGCTGCGAATAGCCTTTTTTTCTTTTAATGATAAATTAAGATACTGTGTTAGATTTTCATGCTGAACAGTAAGGAGATTCTTAAGGTTCTTCATAATACAGTTTGCCGCTGCATCATTCTGTTGTACATTATGCGGGGATTTTTCGTTCATTGGTAATATTTTTAAATACCTCTTTTACCCTGCAATATTAATACCGGTGGAATTACTCTGACTTTGTTCCACACCGGCTTTATTTGCCACTTCAGCCCACGCAGAACGCAGCTCCATGAGCAGTTTCTTCACTTCGTCCAGTATTTTCAAATCCTTTTTAATGTTTGCTTCCAAAAGCTTACGGTTCATATACATGTAAAGACTGAACAAACTCTTGGCGATTTCTCCACCCTTTTCAAAATCAAGTGAAACCATAAGTTCTGTAACAATATCTTGCGTGCGGATAATATAACTACTTACTTTATCATATACAGCATATTTTTTATTTATATTTTCAGAGGCCAGATTTATGTACTTAATTGCCCCATCATAAAGCATAAGAATAAGTTTTCCCGGAGTAGCGGTTTTAATCTGGGTTTCTCTGTAGGAATGAATGGGGTTCATCTTATTCAATTTGTTTTATCCTCCCTTAAAAAAACTTTCTCTCCATTTAATATATCGACAACGTCCATTTTTAACTTAAGGCTCTACCTGTATAAATCTACTAATTTCTCTGTTTTTTTCAATAGAATTTAATTAAAATATTTTTTTATTTTGCATGTTCCATCAGCGTGGAAACAGTTACAATCTCATAACCTAATTTCAACAAGGCATTGATAATAATATCTACTCGATGGAACAGATAATCATCTCTTTCACCGGTTAATCTTCCCAAACGGAGGGGAATTATGGACCCCGGTTTTTTCAATATCAATATACGTTCCACGAGTCCAGCTGAAGTGAAATAGATTCCCGAACTTATGTTCTTTTCATTCTTGGAAACCCAATCCAGACTGTCGATATCTCTTCCGATGTATGAATAATTCATTGCTTTTGAAGCTTTGATTATCTCGGAATTTATAAAATAATAAGGTGCATGCCAAAGTAAAGATAATTCTTTTCCCGAAACTAAAAAATATTCATCCTCGTTACGTGCCAATCCCTTTTTAATAAACTCTTCATCAATATGAAACCGTGCATCCGTCATATTAAAATGGGCATAGAAAAGAGAGCCAACCTCATGGCCGGATTCGGCAATCTCTTTAACCGCATCGGGGTAGCGTCTAATAAATTCTCCGTTGACAAAGAAGGTACAGCGTATGCCGTAATCAGAAAGAACCTTCAGAACTACCGTTAACCCCTCTATTGAATCTATGGCATTAAAGACTATGGCTACTTCTCTTCGTCTTATGCGAGAGCCATGATTAAAGAAATCAAAATCGATAGGAGTTTCTTTTTCCGGGTAACTTTCATAGATATATTCCTTAAACGGAAAGAGAGTGAGTGTAGTAAGCCCTTTTAAATCTCGTACCATAACCATATTTGCATAGTTACCGCGCTCGATCTCTTCAATATATACTCTATAATCTTCACCTGCTGTCTCGTCATCGGCAATCTTAAACTCTAGTGCAGTCTGCCAGGAAATCCTTTCAATCGGTACAGTATAAATCTTTTTATCAATTTTTGTGAGCACATTTTTATTGTCTTCTGAAAAACCGAATATTCCGGGTTGAGAAAGAGTAACAAATTGACGTGTTCGCGTCGTAATATTATAGAGCTCTGTGAACTCCGCACCTGCAATAATTAACTCAGAATCCGATTTCCACAGTACCTGAAGCGCCCCCGGATGAGTTATCTCGTGTATTTTGTTCCATTTCCGATAATCAAAAATGTCTATACTGTTCGCTTTCATGAGTGCAATTCTCTTACCGTCATCCGAAAGTGTTATGTCTTTAACCTCCCCGACATTCAATTCGGCGAATGCTTTGCTTTCATCTTCAATAGGAACAGCAATACGATAGAGACTTGTCTTTATTTTACCCTTTTCCATCCTTTCGGCAAGCAAGGTAATATAATCGTCTATTGACCATAGAATTTTTGTTATCAGTGCATCGCGAGGCAGGTACAAATAAGGCAGATTCGTGATTGAATCCTTAATATGAGTGTCTTCATTTTTTAATAAATAAAGAAATATATTCTTTCCGCCCTTATTGAGAAGTATCTTTTTACCGTCGGGAGAAATATAGAAGCTGTCAAAATTGGACTCAAAGGGAAACGGTATTCTTCCAACTATGGTGCCGAGTTTTAGAAAATTTATATATAATGCTCTGGTAAAGAACTCACTCCCCACAAGTTTATATACTAAAGTATCATATATGTAATAAAGGCTTCCAAAATTATCCCAATGAATATTGGAAATAGTGCCTTCCGCAATGTTTCTATAATTTTCTGCAATGACTCGATTCTTACGCAATTGTTCAATTGAATAATAATAAATCTTATATTCTTTACTATAAACAAAATATCTGGAATCAGAGGACCACTCTATCGGAGGAGAGGAAAGAGTAAGTTCTATTTTTTCGGAAACCAGCCATTCTTTATTATTTTCAAAATCGTAGAGCATAAGATTTCCGAGAGCAGGAGAAACCGCTTTGAAATAAATAATAAAATTCCCGTCCGGAGAGGCTTTAACCGGACTTATCTTGCCATTCTCAATTTCATAGCCATGTGCAAAAGCGGGAAATATTTTTACTGCTTTAATGTTTTTTAAGCCTGAATCGGTTCTAAATATTCCATAGCGATTCTGAAACTGTAAAATGCTTTTATTGTTCAATAACATCACTTTTTCGGGAAAAAAAGTGAGTTGAGTAATTGATTTTTGTCTTAAATCACTAAAGAATAAGGTATCATAGCTTCCATAACCCGGAAAATCCGCTTTTGCCCTGAACAACAACATGTTTCCCCTGGCGAGTTTGAGATCAGAAAAATTGATCTCCGCAAACACGGGCTGATGTGTCATGAAAAATATGCTCATAAAGAAAAAAATGAGCTGTATTGAAGTAAATATCTTTTTGTTCATACTCTCTGTTATATTCGGCATAGCGATTCTAAATTTGCACCATTTTTATCAAATATAAATTATAATATAATCTATGAGTAAATTCTCGCATTATTATTGTTTGTTGAGGATAATAATTGAATTTAATTCATTTTCCAAATTCATTAATTGTTTTTCCAGATTGTCTAATCTTTTCAGATAATTGGTTTTAGATTTGGTTTCAATCTGTTGTAGTGAGTTATCGACAATCTCATCCATTGTAGATTCTCCCTTCTTGGGAATTCCGCAAAAAGGACAAAAATTAAAAGATACGTTTAAAATGTTGCCGCAATGCTTACAAAAAGTAACTGCCTTCATTATCTTCTAGTATAAATCCCTTATTCATGGTATTCAAGTATTTATTACTAGATTTTCGACAATTCGTTATTCAAAATTTAACGACATCTCGAATTCTTCAAAGTAATATTTTCGCTACTACTTTTTTGAATACAAGCGCTCAATACTTGAGTATTTTGCTTCCTTTGTTTTTACTCTCCCAAAGGTAATAATACCGAGGAATGTTATGCCTAAAAGAATAATAAAGGCTGCAATATTAAGCGGTTCCGGTGGAAATTTTAAATTAACTTCCGTAAGCTTTTCATTTGTAATAGAAATTTGAGCAGTTGTCAGCTTTGTATGCAGGTGTGCTTCTATAGTATAATCACCGGGAGCAGCTACCATAGTAGTAAGCGGAGAGATGCCGCAATACCTGCTATTAATATAGATTTTAGCATGAGCGGGAGAAGTAATTACTTTAAGGGTAACCTCTTCTGAAAGATGAGGCTGGCTTTGACTGACCGTATCTGCTTTTTCATCGGAATATAAATAGGAGTTGAGAAAAAAAAGACAAATGATAATTATGACCAGCCTGTGAACACAATTCTTCATTTTGTGCTATTTTTTAATTGAATAGAAAGCATGTTTTCCCGGATATTCTGATCTACCTTCAAGTAAGTCTTCAATTCTCATTAATTGATTATATTTAGCTAAACGATCGGAACGTGATAAAGAACCTGTTTTTATTTGCCCTGTCTCTAATGCTACCACCAAATCAGCAATAAAGGAGTCCTCTGTTTCCCCGCTTCTATGCGATACTACGGCAGTGTAATTGGCTTTTTTTGCCATTTCCACAGCTTCATAAGTTTCCGTAAGAGTACCTATTTGATTTACTTTAATAAGAATCGAGTTAGCGATTCCTTTTTCAATCCCGGTTTGCAAACGCTTTGTATTTGTAACAAAGAGATCATCTCCTACTATCTGGATTTTTTTATTAAGTTTGTCGGTTAAATATTTCCAGCCGTCCCAATCATCCTCAGCCATTCCATCTTCAAGAGAGATAATCGGATATTTTGCTACCCAGTCCGCCCAATAATCGGCCATTTCCTGCGACGATAGTTCTCGTTTATCTGATTTTTTAAACACATATTTGCCTTTTGCTTTATCAAAAAACTCCGATGCTGCGGGATCCAAGGCAATATACACATCTTCTATGGGTTTATACCCTGCTTTTTCAATGCTTTGCAGGATTACTTCAATAGCTTCTTCATTGGACTTAAGGTTTGGTGCAAACCCACCTTCATCACCAACAGCAGTACTGTAGCTCTTATCATGTAATACCTTTTTAAGGGTATGAAAGATTTCCGCCATCATACGCACCGCTTCTCTTAAGCTTGCCGCTCCTACCGGCATAATCATAAATTCCTGAAAATCTACCGAATTATCCGCATGAGATCCTCCGTTAATGATATTGGCCATGGGCACCGGCATAACAGATGCATGATAGCTTCCCAGATATTTAAAGAGCGGAAGACCTAAATAATCCGCAGCAGCTCTCGCCGTAGCCATAGAAACACCTAAAATGGCGTTGGCTCCGAGTTTGCCTTTATTTTCAGTACCATCGAGCTCAATTAATGTTCTGTCAATATCCACTTGATCCAGGGCGTTTAAACCTAATATTTCTGCAGAAATGATATTATTTACATTTTCAACCGCTTTTAACACTCCTTTGCCTGAAAAGCGCTTTTTATCTCCGTCACGCAATTCAACTGCTTCATGTTCACCCGTAGACGCTCCGGAAGGTACGGCAGCCCTTCCCAAAGACCCGTCTTCAAGAATAATATCCACTTCAATAGTCGGATTTCCTCTCGAATCTAAAATTTCACGTGCTTCAACATATTCAATAGTACTCATATGTCTACTCCTTTTTACAAATCTATCTTATTACTGAGCTTCTTGCAAAAATAACATTTTTGCAAGAAGCTCCTAAAATGGAAATTGCTAACTTATTATGGTATAAAGAATAAGTATTTTACTAACTTAATATATTTTGAGTTTTGCAATTTCCTCTACTAAATAATTATAAGCAAATAATTGATTAATATTCTCAAGTTTAAAATATTAACTGTTTAATATAAATAATTCAACCGCTGTAATCAAAAAAATGATAATTTATTCTCTCGAATTATCATAAATATGTTATATAATAATACACAGAGGGGAGGGGAAGGAGGGGCAGCTATGAAATATGTATTGTTTTTACTATCTTTATTGTGTCTATTATACATTTCCTGCGGAAATGACACAAAAGCAGGCTACGAAGATTTTATTGACACCACAGCCGACAATTTTTCCGAAGCTCTCGAGATCGAGTTGAAAGGCAGCCTGGATTTTTCCGAGACTTCCATCAACTACTTTGATATTGATCAGATTGAGCATGCTGAATTTAAAATGACCGAAGATGACAGTCCTCTCACTATCGTAGACTTCGGCCCTGTCGGTGTGCTGCCTGTTGAAATGAGACAACCCACAATCTATGTTGTTTTTTCCCACTCCATCGTACCCTTAAGCAGACTGGGTGCTCCGATGAAAGAATCACCTTATATGAAGATTACTCCTCCGGTTCCCGGAATATTCCGCTGGTATGGTTCCAAGCTGCTTAGTTTTGAGCCCGAGGAATCTTTTTTTGCCGGAGTACAACGAACATATCAGGTTACCATCTCTCCCGATGTTCAGTCCTTGGGTAAAAAGAAGTTAGGCAAAGCACACAGCTTTGAGTTTTTTAATGAGTACCTGAATATTGCTTCATTTCATCCGGGTACACCGGAAACTCAATACTCTATTAATTATAACGATGTACCAATGGATATTGCGCAAAAAATGACAGTACGCTTTAGCTATCCGGTAAATATTGACCTCATAAAGCGTTATATTAAAGTAGAATGCAACAATAAAACCTACAGCTTTGGTTTATCCCGCCCTAAAGAATACAGTGAATATACACCCGATAATTTAATCAACCGTTCTATAATTGTAACTTTAGGGCAAAAACTGCCTGAAAACAGCAAAGTAATTTTTACCCTGCTTAAAGGTGCCCGCTCGGAGCAGGCCTGTGAAGGTACAACTGAAGATATACAGCGAAGTTACCATACCCTGACACCGTTCAGATTTAAAAGAAGTACGCATTATAATTACTCATATCCCCGAAGCAGCAAAGGGGATGCCAATCCTGTTTATCTGGAATTTTCTCATCCCATACCAAAGAAAAATATTGAAAAGTTTTTTTTAACTTCTTTTAACATACAAAAGCTTACAGAGCATATCGATGTTTGGGATAATACGGTAAAGATATCCAATTTGCCGGTAGAGTATGATTCAAGCTATATCATTTCTATAAGCAAACAACTCAAAGATATTTATAATCGTGAGCTGGGCAGAGATATTGAAGAAAAAATTACCGTAGGTAAAGCTGCCAGCTATGCCTATTTTCCCAACACCGGAAGCAAAATGCTGGAAGCGGCATTCCCTCCCCGCATTATTTTTGAATACCAAAATGTTTATAACGGGAGTTGGAAGATAGGCTCAATTGAAGATCCTTATCCATACAAAGGCATCTCTTTTTATAATTTAGATCCATATGACTTTTCCTCGTTACAGCCGAATAAAAAACACTATGAAGTTGTAGATCTATCACCGTACCTCAACAAATCGGGTAAAGGCTTTGTCGGTGTGGCCTGGCATTTCAGGCCTGTTGACAGAAACGGTAAACTCCGCAAAGGGTATCAACAAAATTTGAACCTGCAGGTTACGGATTTAGGAGTGACCACCCGTTATGCCTATAATAAAATTATCATATGGGTTGCGTCTCTCTCTACCGGAAAACCGATAGCACAGGCAGCCGTGACTCTGCTGCATACCCGGTCTCCCCGGTCTACAGCTAAAACCAATGCACAGGGAATTGCACTATTTGAGCTTTCACCCGGTGAATATAGAAGTAAATTCGCAGACAGTTATAATCATGATAACTTAAGGATACGCGTAGAAAAAGGAGACGATAAAATTGAATTCGCTCCCAATTACTCACACAACATGTATCACTTCGGTATATACAGTTCCTTAAGTCCCGTTAATATCGAAAAGGAGCGTATGGAGACGCTGCTTTTTACGGATCGCGGTTTATATAAACCCGGAGAAACGGTTACATTTCGGGGCATTGACCGCACCTGGTCCGCAGGTACTTACTCCATTTATCAGGGATCTTATACCATTACAGTCAAGGAACAAAGGCGGGACAGCAAACCCTTTTACAGTACACACGGTTCCACAAGCGCCACAGGCGGTTTTTACGGCAGCTTTAAAATACCGGAAAGCCTGGAGCCGGGATATTTTACCATAGAATACAGCAGAGATTCAGACCATAAACACACTATTACCTTCCAAATCGCTCATTTTAGAAGACTAAGCTTTCAGGTGCACCTTGCTAAACCGGACAGGGAATATTATTTGGGTGATAATCTTGCCTTTACTGCCAAAGCAACCTATTTGGCCGGAGGTGCGGTAGCAGGCGGAACATATAGTTATTACTGGTACAAGCAGCCCACTTTCTATAAACCGCCCGGGAAAAAATGGGAGCCCTATATATTTGGTCCCTCACAATGGGGCTCACGCAGCACCCTTGGTTCCGGCAAGGGGACACTCGGTGTATTGGGCGCGGCGCCCTTAAGCCAGGAGACAACTGTCGATGGAATAGAAGGCAAACCCTATCTCTATGCTGCTGAAATCATAGTAAGCGATATCAGCAGGCAGGAGCTTTCGGCACGACAGCACGCTATTGTGCACCCCGCAAGCTTTTATATCGGTGCCAAACTTCCGGATGCCAAAGACGGCTGGTGGTCGCGTTTTGTGGAATCAGGTAAAGCTTTCCAGGCGGAGGTCGTACTGGTAAAACCCGACGGCCAACCCTACAAGTCTGAAACCGTTGTTACCGTAGAGCTTATAAAACAGACCTGGAAAATAGCCCAACAGCAGGGTGTATACGGCCGGGTAAATACCCGTTATGAAATGGTGGAAGAGATAATTCAGACCGAAAAAAAACAAATCAATAACAGCAGTGGAAAACTGAGTATGACTCCTCCTGATGCCGGATCGTATATTGTGCGTTTTAACGCTGAGGATAAAAAAAATAATAAAGTAATTACCGACATTTACTTATATGCAACCGGTGCTTCCTGGGTAAGATGGGGATCCAGAAATCCTCAGGATATTGATCTTGTTGCGGATAAAGACCTGTATGGAGTAGGGGATAAGGCCCGAATCTTAATCAAGTCTCCCTTGCCTCGGGGTGATTATCTGCTTACAATTGAGCGGGAAGGTATTTTTGAAGAAAAAATAATTCATATTGAAGGCTCGGCACAGCTTGTCGAGATTCCTATTATAGAAAAATATGTACCTGTTATTTATGTGGCACTTTCAAGCTACTCTAAACGAGAGGCCACGCCTTCATCATACTTTGAACCGGATTTAGGAAAACCCAAGGGTTACTTCGGGATTACTGCTTTAAATGTAAATACCGATACAAAAACCTGTTCCGTTGAAATCATACCACATAAGGACATCTACCGCCCGGGTGAAAAAGCCGAGGTGACAATTCTGGTTAAAAAAAACGGGAAGCCGCTTGCTAACGCGGAGGTTACCTTTCTGGCCGCGGACAGAGGAGTATTGGATCTCATTAATTACCACGTCCCCAATCCGATAACTTTTTTCTATAACAGTTATAAGTTTCCTCTGGGTGTGCTGGGTGCGGACTCACGTTCTCTGCTCATAGACCCTGTTGCTTATGAGATTAAAGACCTGCAGGGCGGTGGAGGCGAAGGAGGAAAGCTCCAGCGCCGGAAAGACTTTGTGCCTTTGGCAGTATTTAAGCCTTATTTGATTACAAATGCCAAAGGAGAGGCTGTTGCCTATTTCACCTTTCCCGATACCCTTACCACATATCGTGCAACTGCCTTAGTAGTGAAGGAACATATGTTTGGCATCAAAGAACAGGAAATAATGGTACAGAATCCCATAAATGTGCGTACAGCCTTGCCGCGCCGCCTGCGTGTGCGGGATACGGCAGTTGCCGGCTGTATTATCACCAATCTAAGCAAACAGAATCACAATGTGACTATATCATTACAAAGCGACATCTTAGGAATTCACGGAACAAATAAAAAAACCGTTTCCCTTCGCGGAGGAGAAAGTGTAGAAGTACCCTTCAATCTTCTTGCTCTTAAGCAGGGTGAGGCCACTTTAGTTTTTACTATCCGTTCACAAATTCTCTCCGAGGAGCTGGAGCATAAACTCATTGTAGAAAAACCGCTTATAACCGAGGCCTTTACGGTCATGGGCAAAACCGAATACAAAGATAACGAAGCTAAAAAAGATAAAGACCGGCTCTATGCCGAAGAAGGCTTTATCATTCCCAAAAGCATTGCTCCCGGTTACGGCAGTCTCATTATACGGTTGGATTCCACACGGATCACCGCTTTGGCCGAGGCTGTAGAATATCTTATCCATTATCCGCACGGGTGTGTGGAACAGCGCTTATCAGCAGTACTACCGTACATACTTTTTGGCAACAAGCTGGAACAGTTCGGCTCAAAATACGCCCAATATTATTCACCCAAACTCGTAGAATCCCTTTTTGAGTTGTTAGCCAAATACCAACATACGGACGGTGGCTTCGCTTTCTGGCTGGAAAGGACGGAGATGTCCAGTCCTTTTGTCTCGGCCAAAGTAGCACACTATATCTACCTGGCTAAAGAGCAGGGTTTTACCATCACATCCAAACTGAATGTAGATAAGCTTCATTCTTACTTAAGAAGTTTTTATAATAATAAGTACATAAGTGATTATTTAAAACTCTACACGCTCTATATACTTGCTCTTAACGGTGATGATGTAAAAACCCAGCTGCAGAGCTTTTATAATAAGGGTGATACTATCGGCCTTTCTGGTTATGCTCTGCTCGGTTTGAGTTATTACGCTCTTGGCGATAACGGCTGGGCGCGCACCATGTTAGGACGTCTGCGAAAGTTTATAAAAGTCGGCACCCGCTCTATTGATCTGGTGGAGACATATGAAGCACGCTACTATTTCGACTCAATGGTGCACAAATTAGCGCTTCTGTTGATGCTCTATCATAAAATGGAGCCTTCAAGCGACATGCTGCAGAGGATTACCACAACACTCTTAAGCAGACAAAAAAGAGGCTACTGGAACAATACCTGGGACACCTCATGGGCGCTTATTTCCTATAACCAGCTGTTAAAAGGAGAAGCCGGCAGCCAGACAAATTTTATGGCAGCTGTATCCATCAACTCACAGCCGCTTATTAACAGAGAGTTTAAAGGTATTTCCAAGGGAAGCTATGTCAAAGAATATGCCCTGTTTGAAGGGCCCCTAAAAGAGCTGAAACGCAACACACTTTTTCCTCTGCGGCTTATAAAAACGGGTAATGGAATGCTTTATTATAATATGACCATCCGCTACGCACTGCCCACAGAGATTACTCTGGCACGCGATGAAGGCTTTAGTGTGTTCTCTGAAATATATGATCTGGACGGTAAAAAAATTGAGGGCAGAGAACTCAAATTAGGAGAGACCTACCGAATGCGTACGGTAATCTCCACCTCCAAGCGCAGAACTCTGGTAGTGTTAAGAGTACCTATACCATCCGGTGCCGATATTGTCGACGCCTCATTTGTCACATCCAGTCACTATTACCATAAAGGAGGAGTAAATACCCGGGAGTGGGTTCGGGAGACCATTTATGGGGATCAATTTACTTTTGTAGGGGAAGGCTCGTTATATATGACCCCCGGCGGCTTGTTCTTTGATTTCTACGGACCCGAACAAAAAATAATGGATAATGAGATAAAATACTATTTCGATGATTTCTACCGAGGCAAACAGGAGGTGACGTTTTTGTTCAGGACAACAACACCCGGTATCTATCCGACTCCGCCTGCGTATGCCGAGTGTATGTATGAGGAAGAAGTATTTGGGCGAGCCCAGGGACGCCTTGTCGTGATAAAATAAAGCAGTGGCTCATGCTAAGATGAAACGCAGAGAAATTCTGGAAAATACTCTCATCACTCTGGCAGGCTTGTGTTTTGTTTTAAAGCTGTTTCTTACGTTATGGCCCTATCCCGATTTAAATGAGTTTAGGCAAAAACCATACAGCCTGCATATCTTGGACCGTAACGGATCTATTTTACAAATCCTTGCCTTGGAAAACGGGGAAAGACGTGAATATATTCCGCTGCAAGATATACCGCCTCTCCTGCTTGAAGTGTTTATTAAAGCTGAAGACACTCGTTTTTACTCACACACAGGATATGATATTTTTGCTCTGTTACGGGCATTAAACCAAAATGTACATCATGGTGAAATTGTTTCAGGAGCCTCTACCATTACCATGCAGCTGGCACGTCTTATTTCTCCTCATGGATACGGCTATTTAGGAAAAGTACAAGAAATATATAATGCATGCTTAATCGAAGCCAGAATGAGTAAGCATGCCATCCTTGAACTCTGGCTTAATAGTATCCCTTTCGGTTATAAGGCAATCGGAATTGCCTCTGCCAGTAAGATTTTTTTTGGTGTACCGCTCAATCAACTTTCACCGGCAGAATTTGTTTTACTTGCTTTAATCCCCCGCAGTCCGGTAAAATACAGTCCTCTTTCCGGAGGTGACGATGTTATAAGGGCAGCTTTTAACTTGACCGAACGGATCGGTCTTCCTATTACTGTGCAGGAAATTGAAAGCTCATTATTAAAAGCCGAAAACTACAGAAAGCAGTTCAGCTGGCCATTTTACGCACCCCATTTTGTGAACTATGTTGCAGAAAGACTTAGCTCTGAAGAGTTTGCAGCCGGAAAACCCATACATACCTCCCTTGATCTTGATTTGACTCTTGCCGTAGCAGCCGCATTAGCAGAAAAGATCGAATCCGCTCATTCCCACCGTATTCATAACGGTGCCGGTATTATACTGGATAATACTACAGGGGAAATTCTTGCCTATGTAGGGTCACAAAATTATTTTGATTCCGAATTCGGAGGTCAGATTGACGGTATACATATCAGAAATCAACCCGGTTCGACTCTAAAACCTTACCTTTACGCCCTGGCACTTACAAAAGGCTTTAACGCAGCGTCTATACTCCCTGACATTCCTTCTTACTTTGGCGGTGAAGAAGTATACATCCCGCTTAACTTCAATGAGCGTTTCAACGGTCCCGTGCGACTGCGTGTGGCATTGGCCTCGTCATTAAACGTACCTGCCGTGTATCTATTGGAACGTTTGGGAGTAAAAAATTTCACAGATACACTTATTGAACTGGGTTTTGATTCGATTAAAGACCAAACCACTGTAGTAGGAATCGGTCTCGCGTTGGGAAATGCGGAAGTATCTCTTTATGAATTAGTAAAAGCATTCGCGCTTTTCCCCCGCGGCGGTCAACTTTTGCCTGTAACATGGATAAGGCCGGAGCACTTTGATAAACATAACTATATAAGTGGGAAACAGGTCTTCGACCCGATAAGCGCAGGCATTATCTGTGATATTCTTGCCGATAAAACAAGCCGGGTTTTAGGATTCGGACCATATACTATACTCAATACCGATTTTCCCGCTATTTTTAAAACAGGTACTTCCAATCAATTTAATAATATCTGGGCTGTCGGTGCGACACCCCGCTATACTATGGGTGTATGGATGGGTAATTTTTCCGGCGAAACCGTCATCGGAGCTCCCGGAAGTTCCCTGCCGGCTCAGGTTGTCGTGCAAATTTTTAATAAGCTCTCCTATCCCTATGCCGATTTCCCAAGCATAGAGAATGCACAACAGATAGAAATCTGCACTCTCTCAGGAGGCAAAGCGACTCCTCTCTGTCCCAGTACAATGTCAGAATATTTTCCCCATGGAGTACAACCCTCTCCTTGTACTTACCATATTCAAGTAAGCGGTCAAATTGTAATAAATTATCCGCCGGAATACCAAATCTGGGCTTTGGAATCCGGGTATTCGTTTGAAAATACTCCTCAGAATCAGCTCGCAGAAAGTCTTCACATTGTACATCCCGGCCACGGTGCGGTTTTCTTTTTTGACCCCAGCATTTCTCCTGAAGAACAAGCTGTAAGCATTGAAGTTATTAATGCTGATCCCTTTAGTCCGATAAAACTCTTTTTAAACGGGAATCTTATTACACAGGGCTCTTCGCCCCTTAAATGTAATGTACCTCTAATTCAAGGACTGCATACAGTATATGCCGAAGGGGCTCAGGGTTCCGATCAAATTCAATTTGAGGTGCGTTAATAACTTAAATTAAAACTACATCATAAAAAACTAGAGATATCTTAATTTTTACGATTGTTATTTTATAGGTATATGTTTATAATAATTTTGTACAGACTCAATGCGTATGGAGTTAAAAGAAAGGGGTATCTGGAATATAAAAACACGTTATGGAAAATAATTCCGAGAACATTAAGCGAATTTTACAACTTGAATGCGAATTCAACCGGATACAAGATGTTGATATCTTATTGGAAAGAATCCTTACCGAAGCAAGGATTATGTTAAACGCCGATGCCGGATCTATTTATATTGTTGAAGGCAATAAGCTTGCTATAAAATTTTCTCAAAATGAAACAAAACAAAAAGAGCTGCCGCCCGGGCAAAAACTGATTTATTCGATTTTTAAAATAAACATTAATAAAAAAACGGTCTCGGGTTATGTAGCTTCCACAGGCGAAATTGTCAACATACCTGATGTATATGCAATACCCTCTAATGCACCATACCACTATGATCCAAGTTATGATAAATTAGCCGGTTATAAAACAGGCTCTATGCTGAATATTCCTTTAACCTCAAATACAGGGGAGATAATAGGATTAATTCAGATTATAAATAAAAAGAATGAGAAAGGTAAGATTATACCTTTTACGAAAGATGATGAGCTTTTGGTAATGCATTTTGCAAATAATGCCACGGTTGCACTGCAGCGAGCACAAATGACACGTGCCATTATTTTAAGAATGATTAAGATGTCTGCACTACGTGATCCAAAAGAGACAGGTATGCATGTAAACCGGGTAGCGGGATATGCTGTTGAAATTTATGAAAGATATGCAAATAAATATAAAATAGAAGAAAAGGAAGTACAAAAGAACAGAGATATTCTGCGTATGGCGGCTATGCTGCACGATGTGGGAAAAATAGCTATTTCGGATTCTATTTTAAAAAAACCGGGCAAACTTAATAAAAATGAATTTGATACCATGAAAGCCCATACCTATTTGGGGGCCCGTCTTTTTATAGATAAACAGTCGGAATTTGACGAAGTCGCTACCCAGATTGCTTTAACGCATCATGAAAAATGGAACGGCCAAGGATATCCCGGACATATCGATATAAACACCGGTAATCCCAAAAAAAAAGACAAACAAGGTAATCCCAAGGGATTAAAAGGACAGGAAATTCCACTCTGGGGAAGAATTGTTGCTATAGCAGATGTATATGATGCGCTTTCCTCAAAACGAGTTTATAAAGAAAAATGGGAACAGGACCGTGTATTAGAGGAAATTAAAATACTTTCAGGGAGTAATTTTGATCCGGAACTAGTTAACATTTTCTTCGAAGTGCTCCCGCACATTAAACAGATTTCCGATCGTTATGCGGAGGAGAAGGAATAATATAGTACTATTTGTGCTTTTTTATAGATTATTAGATTTACAGCAAACATATGGAAAACATTGTGGATAAAACACAGGTCGAATCTGTAAAGATCTATTTCATAGAACCCATACAATTGATTTCAGTGGTTATTGATACCCTTATTAAATTAAACTTTGAAGCATACTCAATTGACGGAGCATATAAGAATAAACTTATTTCCGTTCTTAAAACAAATCCCCGCAACGTTATTTATATTTGTGTGTTGGGAGATGCCAGTGTAGCTGAATGGCTTCATTATATCGATGACCTTCAAGCTATTAACCAAAGCCAAATTCAAGTCGGTGCTTTTATTTTTAATAAAATGCCCTCAGAAACAAGGACTCAATTCCTCGAAAGGGGTATTGCTACCATTCCCTTTGACAGTCTAAAATACAACACACTTCAGACATTAAAAAAAATATGTGTCTGCGGCCACTTTTGGTATTTGTCAGGCATCATTCATATTAAAGGGCCAGCCCACTCCCATCCAAACGGATATACTCTCACTCTCGGTATTCGCATTCTCGTGTCGGATAAAAGGCACTGATAGAATGCATTCCGAACACGGATCTTTCTTTCACGAAGTTACCCTGCTTTTACGGGGCAGACGGGTAATTATCTCGGCTAAATTTATGGGATTCGGTAAAGAGAACCTGTTTTGGCCCCAAATTGTCAAGCACTTTTTAAGCAATTTAATTGCTCTCGATAT
>CAZEPL010000057.1:0-26646 GCA_964514135.1 uncultured Spirochaetaceae bacterium
AGAACTGCTGGCCCGTCATAATTATACACTTATGTATGGCGGCGGCAAATCCGGCCTTATGGGAACTCTGGTCAAATCCGTGCATGCTCACGGCGGCAAAGTAATAAGTGTTATCCCTAAACTCTTTGTAAAAAAAGGCTGGTGTTATGAACAGGCTGACCGCATTATCCAAACAAAAACCATGCAGGAGCGCAAATACATTATGCAGGAAAAAAGCAGCGCCTTTATTGCCCTGCCCGGGGGTAACGGCACCATGGATGAAATACTCGAAATAGCAACCACAAAACAACTTGGCTTTCATAACAAACCTTTTGTTTTAATTAATACCAGAGGATTTTTTAATCCGCTGTTGCGGATTTTTACTCGACTTTACAAGCAGGGCTTTATTCATGAGCAACTGCAAAATCTTATTACTGTAGTAAAAAATGCCGACACCGCCATTGAACAGATAAAAGACGAAAAAAGGAACGGTTGCGTAAAAAGCTTTTAAAGTAAATCTCTATGCTATTCCTTTGAAATCCTTTGTGTTCTCTGTGAGCTTTGTGAGAAATTTTTTTATTTTTTAGTTCTTTTTTGAGGGAGCTTCCGCTTTTTTCGGTAAGCCGGGATCTCCAACATGGGCGGCCGCTCTTCTTCATCAATCTCAAACAGCACCTCTTCAAAAAAATTATCATGGGCCTGAAACTGACGCAGGATATTGCTCATATTTGGTATTTTATCGATAATTCCCACCCTGGCTAAGCGGGAGAGAAATGTCTGCAGGATGCGGAAGGACATCTTTCCCAGCGACCTGGTGTCTTGATTTCTGTGCACACGTTTATCTAAATCTGTCTGGGCAAAGGCTTCCAACCCATACATGGTAAACACATCAATAAGATGGGAGGTCTCCACACCGTAGCCGATGGGAAAGGGTATTTTTTCCAATACCTCTCTTCTTACGGCATACTCACCCGAAAGAGGTTGGACAATAGCGGTGAGCTCCGGAAAAAAGAGTGAAAAAAGCGGCCGGATAAGTATTTCCGTAACTCTCCCTCCTCCCGAAGGCCTTATACCTTGCGAAAAGGCCAACGGCCTGTCATAAAAGGCTTTTACATATTTGATAGTCGGATTAAAAATCAAAGGTGCCACCAGGCCGTAGACAAAACGGGGATGAATATTTTTTATATCGGCATCAATATAGACAATGATATCTCCCTCCAGCTGATAGAGTGCCTTCCATAAATTTTCACCCTTGCCTTTTTCCTCCCCGAGCTCCGGGAGGATCTCCTTTGACAAATATACGTCGGCGCCGAACGAAGCGGCTATTTCCATAGTTTTATCTTCAGAGCCCGAATCTATTACAGCTATCTCATCCAAAAGCGGCTGAAGATTCATAAGCTCGGATTTGAAAATAATTATCTCTTTACCTATTGTGGCCTCTTCATTTAAGGTTGGTATGCAGAGTGAAACCTTTAGTTTCTGCTTCTGCTTTTCTTCGACAATTGAAGCGATATCACTGAATGACGAATGATGGAAAGTATTGGTCTTCAGCCAAGTATTAATGTTCATCAGCAAATCCTCTGTCAATAACAAGCAGTAATCCCAGGAGCTGGGCAATCCCTACACTGATGGGTTCGATTCTAATAGTTTCATTCTCTTCATTCAAATGCCCTCCGTTGGTGATCCCTACGGTAAGTGCAGGTATTTTGTTATAAATAAATGCGGAAAGCTCTGCTGTGCTGGGAGAAATTCTGGGTTTAATATTAAGTTTATTCAAAATAGCTCTGGCATTTCTGGCCAGAGGGTGGTTATAGGCTAGGCCTCCCGGCCTGCGCTCGGCTATTTTTTCTAGGCGAATCTCCGCTCCGGTACGGGATGCCACGGACGCTACGATATCTTCTATCTCCATACCGATATTTTTTGCCATGCCCTCGGCTTCACTCCTGATCTCAAAGCGCAGTAAAGCACTGGTGGCAATAGTATCAAATGATGTCCCCCCGTGAATAGACCCCAGTACAATCGTGGTACGCGGCCGTCCGGGTAGAGGGATTTCCAATATTTTATTTATAACCTCATTCAGAGTGATAATTGCTCCCACAGCCCCGAAGCGCGTCCAATCATAGGCTTCGGGCACCTGGCAGGTAATCTCTCCGCGCAGCATGCCCAGCGAGGTATAACTCAGCCTGCCGAGCTCAACTCCCTCAATGCACAGTCCGGCTACGACAGGATCTTTAAAATTGGATAAAAAGAAGCGTAAGCCCTCCAAATTACCGCGTCCCAAGCTCCTTGATGAACCCATAAAAATCAGATTGGAATAAATGGGTAGCTTTAATGCCTCTATAATTTTGGGAAGTGCGGCCAACACCGCACAGCCTAAGGAGTTATCCCCTACAGACGGCCCTGTTACCCGATCTATCCGGATAGAAAGAGTATGATCCACCGTAGCGGGAAAAACCGTATCGGCATGCGCTACAATCATTATATTCCTGTCGCCCTTTTCCCCTTGCAGGATCCCCAAGGCATTACCGCTTTCGTCGGAAGACGTACTCAACAGCCCGCTCTCGGCAAAGCGGTTTTTTAAAAACTCTATGCGCTGTTCCTCCTCAAAAGTCGGAGCAGGTATTTCACCGATCATAATTAAATTGGCCAGTAATATCTCGTTTAATTCCAAGAGCTCATTGTGAAAACGGGGAAGTTCTTTAAGGATATCTTTTAAACTATCATACATATTACTATTTCATTACTGCTTTATTATCTAACAACCTTACTACTGCTTGGAGACAGAACCATTATAGTATAATAAGCCTTTGCTATTCAACAACATATTAACGGGGCTTCACGTTATGCTTTGGCGGGCAGCTGTTCAATTTGCTACTGCTGTGCTATAGTATTGATGGCAGCAAGCCCATAATGGCTAATAATACTTTCTTATTGGAATCAGGACATTGGAACAAAGGTATAAACCAAAGATCAGATATTCTTTTCTAAACACAAGCTTAAAACAACGCAGCCTGTATTTGCACCTACTTTTAGCTATGCTCAGTACTCTTGCCTTTAGCTGCGCGACAATTCCCTTCCAATACATAACCGATAAAAACATGCCGCCCCTTCCCTCGCAGGATATCACATATCCTGTGGTAGAATTCATTGTGTTCTCCGATCCGCATTTTTATCTTCCGGAGCAGGGTGCAGAGCCATTGCCCCTATCCGGACGGAACAGTCTGGGAAAACTGTTAAGCGAATCTTTTGAAATCGGAGATGCCGCCTTACGTTTCATACAAAACCGCAATGCCGACTTTATCCTTATTCCCGGCGACCTTACGGAGAACGGCAGCAAAGCCGAACACCTGCTGTGCAGCAAACTGTTGAGGAAAATGGAACAAAAAGGCAAACAGGTTTATGTCATCCCCGGCAACCACGACATCCGTAAAGCAACAAGCGCCGGCATAAACCACGATTTCGTAACCGCACCTGCTCAGTTTGCCGAAATCTATGAAGAGTTTGGTTATACGCAAGCTCTTTACCGCGATGAAAACTCTCTAAGCTACGTTGCGGAACCTGTGTCCGGTCTCTGGCTGTTTGCCATGGACGCGACATGTTATGAAAACACAGAGGCGCAAGCAAAAAATTATCGATATGGTGAATTTTCTATGGCAACTCTGTTTTGGATGGAGGATATGCTCATTAAGGCGTGGACTAAAAAAAAATCGGTTCTGGTTATGATGCATTATGCACTGCTTGAGCACTTTAAACTACAAAAGCAGTTTTTTCCCAAGTATGTTATTGAAAACTTCACCCAGATCGCGGAAATGCTGGCTCATTATAAGGTGCGTGTTGTGTTTACAGGCCACTTCCATTCGCAAGATATCACCTTGAAATGGTTTAGCAAAGATGACTTTATCTATGATATTGAAACAGGGTCACTCATTAGCTATCCCTGTGCTCTGCGCACGGTTAAGCTTACGGATACTGAAGGATTGGAGATCACAACTCAGTATATTACGGCTACCAAAAGCCATCCGGAGGATTTCTCACTTCATGCCAGGCAGTATCTTGAAAAGGCTATAGAAAATTATTTCACGGCGTTCTTAACACGATACGAATTTTCGGACAGAGAACAAGATCTTCTTATTCCGCAGTTAAAGCAAGCTCTTCTGGCTCATGCCGTGGGTGATGAAACTCCGCCCGCTATAATTCTCGATCTAGAGGGCTTAAGTTCCTGGCACAAAATCATGGTAAGAACACGCAAAAAGCAGCTTGAATACGTCTGGTACGACTTAATCCCGGTTGATAACAATATCAGAATTAATTTAAGGGACGGAACGTGGCAGACACTGGCTATTCACTAAAAAACCTTATTATCCCACTAAACAGCTCCGTATACATTTTTAAAATCTGCTTCAGTTTTTCTAAGGTGAGTTTCTCATTCTCAGCTATTATTTGAGAATTAGGCCAAGGCACTCTGCTTTTGGCTTGCTCAAAGTTAGACTCATTAATAAAATCGGGGATCAATGTGATATTCTGATAAAGCGATAGCGAACCCAGAATAATATATCCGTCACAGAGATCCTTTAACAAGAGATCCTTTTTAGCTCCCAGGGTATATTTATTGCTGAGCCAATATGGTTTTTCAATGGCAATCTCTGAAAACGGTCCATTAATCAAACTGAATCCTCTGTGTTTATATTCAGGTGCTGCCTTGGCAAGCAGCACATCCATGACGCCGCCCGCAGGATAGTCCGGAAAAAGGCTGTTATCTCTGTAAAGCCACCATGGTGTGTGTAAAAAAACCGCGACACAACGGTCGCCGATCCGCCCGTAAAGCCTGAAAGCGGCCGAGCCGTTATACTGTATTCCCAGCTTATCGAAGCGCTCTACTGCCACTTCATTTAAATAGTGAATAACACAGTTTTCCTGCGGTACAAAAATCACTGCTTTTTCATTACGGTTTACGATCTCACGCTCAATAATCTCCAGCATAACATCATCTAATATTTTACTGCCGAATACTTTTTTATACAGTTCGGGATTTTCGGGGTCTTCTAAATCAACCTGTTCCTGCATATATTCATAGTTAAACTTGGGACTCAAGGCTACAATCCGCAGCGAGTCCGTCCTCGCGGAGTGTTTGTTGTTTATGGTCCAGGCTGTACGGAATAAATCTACGTACTCCTCATAGCCTCCCACAACCAGGCGGTTAAAAAGCAATTGCTTTATTGCCTGCTCATCAAATTCGGCTGCCGTGAGCAGAGCATCGATCTGTTCCTGATCCTCTTCCAAAACATTGAGGATGGCAATATTGCTTACACCCTGATCATAAAGCTGCGGAAGAAGTTCAACGAGCAGATCAACCTGCTGCTTGGCCTGGAGTACTTCCAGAAAAAGCATATTGCCTAAAAAAACTATATCATGTTCCCGGAACAAATCCAGAACATACTCTTGGGGAGCTTTACTGCTTTCAGTGAGGTACTGTTGGAACGGCTCTAATTCTTCGCTGCTCATTTCGAGCAGTGTGGGTTTACCACCCTGACAGCCCTGACAACTTCGGAAAAGCATTGTGGAGAAGATATAGGCTACAAATACTCCTACTAATAAGATGACAAAAACCATCATATTCATAGGTTTTTTCTGCTGCTGCATAAGACGCCTATTCTAACTTATGCAAACTGATTGATCAAGGGTTAAACAGAAAAATTAGTAGAGGAAATTGTAAAAATCAAAATATATTAAGTTAGTAAAATACTTATTCTTTATTCCATAATAATTTAGCAATTTCCATTTAAGGAGTTTCTTGCAAAAATATTATTTTTGCAAGAAACTAAGTAATTATCATTTTGCATAGTTATTAAATCAGTTAAAAAATAATATCCCGGGCGCGGATCAGATCCTCTTCCGCATAGATAATCGCTCTCTCGATCACATTGCTAAGTTCCCGCACATTACCCGGCCAGGCATATTCTACAAGCTTCTTTCTGGCTTCCGGAGTAAGCTGCTTTTTCCTCTGTATTCCTTTATTAATAAAATGCAATGAGAGGAGGGGGATGTCCTCTTTACGCTCAGATAAATTCGGAATTATGATGGGAAGTACACTGATACGATAATACAGATCCTCCCTAAAGTTATTTTCCTTGATCATCTGTTTAATATCCTTATTGGTAGCGGAGATTACCCGCACATTAATGGGGATGGCATTGGTGCCTCCCACACGTACCAGCTGTTTCTCTTCCAATACCCGCAACAACTTAACCTGGGCTTCAAGCGGCATCTCGCCTATCTCATCCAAAAGAATTGTTCCGTTGTTTGCCATTTCAAAATTACCCGGTCTGGAACGGGCATCGGTAAAAGCACCCTTTTCCGACCCGAATAATTCCGTTTCGATCAAATTGTGGGGGATAGCACCGCAATTAAGAGCTCTAAACGGACTGTCGGAGCGTGATGAAGCTTCATGAATAGCCCGGGCTACAAGCTCTTTGCCCGAGCCGCTCTTGCCTACAATAAAAACAGGAGCATGTGAGGAAGAAAATTTAAGAATAAGGTTCTTAATATTCTTTATACATTTTGATTCACCAATAATAGGGTCCAGCGCCTTATGGTCAACATTCTGATTTAAGGGCTTTAAAAAATTTTTATTGTTCATTGCCTGCCGGATGGTCCCCTCGAGTTCCTTAATATCATACGGCTTGAGAATATAATCATACGCCCCCAGCTGAACGGCTTTTACTACCAGGCTAATATCTGCCAGAGCCGTAAGCATGATTACGGGCGGGTGTAGACCAATCGAAACTATTTCTTCAAGAACCCTTATCCCGTTCATATCGGGCAGATCTACATCCAATAAAATGATATCCGGATCCTCATCCTGAGCTTTCTTAACACCCTGCTTACCGGTGAGGGCCGTTACCACTCTATAATTATCCGATAATACCATTTTAAGGGTCTTATGAGCATATGCGTCATCATCTATAAACAATATCTCAATCATAGTAAGTGTATACATTAGTATATCAAAAAGATTAATTCAAGATACCCAAATTCATGTTCTTGAGGTCTTTGTAAAGACATGTTATTATCACCAGCAATGTTGCATGGAAACATCTCCCTAAAAATCGTAAAACAGAACTTACTCGTAAAAATACTCTTTTTATCTCTGCTCTATTCAGTTATTCCTCTTACGGAAATCATTCTACTTTTTATTTTAGGTACATATGTGGGCAATGAAATTATTCTCCTCTGTGCGGCCTTTACCGGAGTAGTGGGAGTGCTTATAATTGTCCTGCAAATTCAGATTACCCTTAAAAGTTTAAAAGCGAAAATAAAAAAGGGAGAATATCCCGGTAAAGAGTTTATAAGCATCACCGGAGTATTGGTAGGAGCAATATTCTTGCTCACACCCGGATTTATTACCGATTTCCTGGGTTTCCTGCTCTTTATTCCCTTTTTTAGGAATAAAATCGGTAAATTTATTACCAAAAAGATGGAATCGCGTCTAAAAGACATTTATGAATATCTAAAACTATATGAGATTTAAACAGTTTTTAAAGCTTAAAAATCTTATATATAAGCAAGAGCAGATTAAAATAGAGAAAAGAAAATAATCTTAAAATCTTCCATGGTTTTTTAGATATACCGGAAACACCCTCCAAACCGGCTTTAAATACACCCGCAGAGATATATTTTTCTCTTCCGGAAAATATTTCAAAGCTGTTATCAATCCAGATCGAGAGACCGGAATTAAATTTCTTTTTATTTCTTAAAATCCACATCTCCTTATCTTTGATGCCCTTTCCCACTAATATAAAAGCAGGATGGCTTTTTTTAATAGTAAGAACAACATCATTTTCGATGTGCTGATTAAAATAACCCGAAAACCTGCCTATTATCTTTAGTGCGGGGAACGAAGTCCGTAAATTCCTTTCTGCCTTTTCCAAATCCTGCTTTTGTCCACCCAATAAATATACGGAAAAACCGTTCTCTTCTGCCACATGCAACAGATTAATAATCGTATCGAACGGATTATAGCGTGTGAAATTTCCCAATTGCAGAAAGCGGCCTCCCCTTATAATACCTCTGGAAACAGGTAAAATCAGGGAGGATTCGGCAATGCATTTATAATAATCCCAGCGCCGTCTGGCTTTAAAAAGCCCCTTCATGGTTAAAAAGGTTATTTGATGGTGAACTTCGCCCTCTAACAACTGCTTTACATATGTGAGCAACGTTTCTTCAGTCACAATATCAACAGGCACCTTAAGAAAATATACCCGCTTTATTTTTTTTGTTGTTCCGCTTGTAGTCTCCATGCTTTTTTCTCCAACAAAATAATTTTAATAGCCGCCAAAGTGTAAATCGCAGCTGTTTCTGCGCGCAAAATATTATCGCCCAAATGTACGGGAACAAACCCTTTGTTCATAAGCAGCGGCAATTCACGCTGCGAAAATCCGCCTTCCGGGCCGATAAGTACTGCCGTTCCGGCCGGAGCGGTTGCAAGCAGTTCATGCAGTGATGTGTGAGCGACGCGTTCCTGATGGCAAAACACACACAACTCCTGCGCTTCCCAGGATGCGAGTCCGTGGTCCAAAAGAATCGGCTCACTGATTCTTGGCAGAATTCCGCTTCCGCTCTGCTGGAGTGCCTGTTCGGCAATTTTACGCCATCTCTGCAATTTAGCTTTATTATCCTTATATTCCTGTTTATTAACGACCGCATAATCGCTTATTACCGGTACAATCTCTTGTACTCCGATCTCTGTCGCCATGCGCACAATTGTATCCATTTTTCTGCCTTTAACAAGACATTGCAGGAGCACAATATTACAATCCATTACCTCCGCTCTCCGGCCGGAAATAATCTCAAGCCGGATTGTCCGATTTGTTAAAGCCGAGAGCTTTACCCGGTAAGTATAACCTCTCCGGTCAATACCCTGAAACGCATCTCCCTGCTTTAATCGCAATACATGACGAAGATAGTGGTAATCTTTGCCTTGAACGGTAATACATGTATTCTTATGAACCTCATCGGGTAATAAAAACTGCCTCATCTGTTATTTCCCAATAACTTGTACGCTCACCGATCGGCTGCGCGGGCCGTCAAACTCACAAAAGAAGATACCCTGCCAGGTTCCCAAAATAAGTTTTCCCGACTTTACCGGAACGTGTGCACTCGAGCCCATTAAGCTGGCTTTGATATGAGCAGCGGAATTACCTTCCATATGAGTATAATCACCCCTGGCGGGAATAAGCTTATCAAGCATCATTGTAATATCTCGTACCACCGCGGGATCGGCTGCTTCATTTATTGTTACACCTGCAGTAGTATGGGGAATATACACTAGGCAGAAACCGTCTTGAATTCCCGATTTGTTAACACAGTCTCTGCAAGATGCGGTTATATTTATAAATTGTGAGGCATGATTCGTCCTCACCTCAAACTGCGAATATGACATTTAACAAACTTTTAGTAACTCTACCTTTCTAAAATAATATCTACTGCTTTTTCAAGTACCGGATCCACGCTCAGATCATAGACCGGCGGATCGTTATTGGTTCGATTCATTTCATTTTTAATCAATCTCTTTAAAGCAATCTCTCTGAGAGCAATTCCCTGTTTTTTCAACGATGCAATAAAGTTATCGATGGCCTTTTCCGTAGCATTGGGATGTGATTTTATAAAATCACCTATGGTTTTCTCTTTAATAAGCTTTTCATATGAAGTCTTTTCTGCTTCAGTATATTCTTCCTCTTTTACTTCAACATCGGGTTTTACACCCACCTTATCTATACTGATACCCTTGGGAGTATAATATTTGGCAACCGTAAGTCTGAATCCCGAATCACCCAGAATCTTGGCGTGCTGAACCGTACCTTTGCCGTAGGATGTCTCTCCTACAATCAAAGCACGGCCGGTATCCTGTAAGGCACCTGCAAGAATTTCCGCTGCCGAAGCCGAACCGCGATCAATCAGTATGATGATCGGGATGTTCTCCGGTACGATGGTCTTATAAGGTGTGGCATTGTATACGACATTTTCGGCCGTGGATCTTCCTTTAACACTTACAATAGGCCCCTGTGAAAGAAATAAGTCCGATACGGCTACAACCGAAGGTAATAGCCCGCCCGGATTGGAACGCAAGTCTACAACCAGGCCCTTATAATTTTGCTTCTTAAAATCCAAAAGCACTTCTTTTACTCTATCTACCGTATATGAGGTAAACTCAATAATCTTTAAATAACCTACAGCTTGGGGCATAAGAGCGCTTTTCACAGTAGGAATCTCTATAATTGCTCTGGTAACCGTTACGTCGAAAACGAGAGACTCTCCCCGCTGCAAGGTCATTGTCACGTCAGTACCCGGTTTTCCCCGTAAACGCCGTACTACCTCATCCAGGCTGAGCTCATAGGTTGATTCACCCTCAACTTTAATAATCAGATCACCGGCGGATACACCCGATTTATAAGCAGGAGTGCCTTCAATCGGGGAGATTACTTCTACTGGTGTATTTTCCAGATTCTGACTCTGATTTTCGGCAGCCTGTCTTTTCTTGGAAATAACAAGCCCCACGCCTCCAAAGGAACCCTGTGAAGTATCGTTTAAATCCTGAAGCTCTTCGTGGGTAAGATAAGCAGAATACGGATCATCCAACGCCTTGAACATACCTTTTAAGGCACCGTCAATAAGCGCATCAGGTTCTGTTTTTGCCTCATCTACATAATACTGTTGTATGTAATAGTATATTTCAGCAAATTTCTCTAAAGATTTCTGAGAATTATTATTACTATTCTGAGCAATGAGATTCGGTGTAAGTGATAAAAAAAGGACAAGGCATAATAATCCTATGGTAATACTTACCCAAAAAAAACGCTCTTTCAATTGTTTTTTCTTTTCAATGCTTTCCATGGTTTTCATAATATTACTCCATACAATAAATTATAATTATTTGTCAAGATATCCCTTGACCTAAATATAGCACAAAAGTTACACTCCGGCTATTATGAAGCCAAAAAGATTCATTTTTCTTTCGCTTGCCATATGGGAATGTATTAAAATCATACTGTTAATAACGGCTGCCAGTGCCATTTTCCAAAAAACACTCAACCTTAATCGAGGTTCTATTTTTTGGCTGGTGCTTCTCTGCTCAGGCCAGCTTATGATTCCGGCGTTTGCACTGCTTTTGTTTTTTAAGCAAACCCAATACACTCCTCTGCTGCCCCTGTTCCGTATAGCTAAAATTATTACTCTATTTCCCTGTTTTATTCTCCTTATAGCCGAATTTACCCGTGAAGCCATATTTTTCTTACATTTTATTTTTTTACCTTTCTCCATAAGTACCCCACTTTTTCTCTTTATAATTTTTTCTATAGATTTGATTTTTCTGTCTGTTATACTATCATTAAAAGAGGAAAAGAGGAGGAACTAATGCATATCATCCCCATTGCAAGCGGAAAAGGGGGTGTAGGGAAATCACTTATTGCAGCCAATCTCTCTATTGCTTTGACCCAGGCCGGTAAAAAGGTGATTTTAGCGGATGTGGATTTGGGCGGGTCAAACCTGCACATGCTGTTGGGCCTGAGATCAATTAAAAAAGGAATCGGCAGCTATCTCTCCAACGAAAAATTAGCATTTAAGGATCTTATTATTAATACCAATTACCAGGGTCTGGATTTCATTCCCGGCGATGCTGAAATTCCGGGCACAGCGAATCTTTCCCATACTCAAAAAAACAAACTTATAAAGAATCTGGCTGCGCTAGACACCGATTATCTCATATTGGATCTGGCAGCAGGCACTAATTTCAATGTGATAGATTTTTTTCTGATTTCAAGCAGAGGCATAATCGTTACCATGCCTACACTCACCGCGACTTTAAATGCTTACCTTTTTTTAAAAAACGCTCTCTTCCGCATCCTCTACTCACTTATAAAGAAGGACTCCCCTGTTCTTGCCTATCTGGATGAACTGAAAAAGAAGGGCGACGGTTTACAAAAGATATATCTTCCGCAATTACTGGATAATATTAAATCCTTGGATAAAAAGGTTTACACGGCCTATATGAAAAAAGCCGGGCACTTTCACCCGCGCTTAATTCTTAATCTGCTGGAAAACCAAAAAGATACTACAATAGCAGAGAGATTACGGCGTTCCGTAAAGGAATATTTAGGCATCAATATAGAACATCTGGGTGTTATGTATAGAGACGAAATGCAGGATATCGCTCTCAATTCCAGGCTTCCGCTTCTTGTGTATAAACCGCACTCCATACTCTCGGCGGCCATATACAGGATTGCAGATAAACTCACCCAGTATGTGGATGATGAAGAGCAGCTGCTCGATATCTCAAGCTTTGATGAAAGTTTTCAGGTAGCTCGCCTGGAAGCTGAAATAGATTTTTCAGAACGGCTGCGCTATATTCAGGAGCTCATGCATTCCAACTCGCTAAGCATGGGTGACCTTGTCGATATAGTAAAATCACAACATATCGAAATCGAAAAACTCAAAAAAGAAAATCAGCTGTTAAAAACCAAGCTCGCTAAAGCCATAAGAGAGGGTTTTAAGTTATAAAAGTGAGGGAAATGAATGGCAGCCTTTTTAAAGGGAAATTTAGATTTATTAATCGATCCGCTGGAAATCGAGGCCAGTTTAGAGTTCACTGCAAATGAAAACGGGCAGATATGGTCTCGAGAGAAGATCGTTGCGCTGTTAAAACAAAGACTTATCATAGACAGTGTTAATCCTCTTGAGCTGGAAAAAGCAATTCAACATTTCAAACAATTAACCCACGGCAGTCATAGTATTGTAATTGCCAAAGGCATTCCGCCGCAGCCACCGCAGCATGGTACGATAAAATGGCAGGAACTCCTCGTACCGGAATCGCTTATAAAAGCGGCGGACTCAATCATAAAAAACGCCCCTCCCCCTTCGGTATATGATTATAGGATGAAAAAAACAAAATCCCCAAAGGAATTCCGGGCAAAACAAGGATTGCTTTTTTTAAAAAATAAAAAACACAAAGCAAAGGACTATTATGTAAGAGAAATAAAAGAAAAGGCGGTTGTTTCTCCTGAAGTTAAAAAAATAGTTTACGCGGAAAAAGGAAGCTTGATCGCGACTTTTTTAGATCCCGTACCGGGAGCACCCGGAAAAAATATCTTTGGCCGGCCGGTTCCTCCGCCTGTTGCTAAAAAAAGCAAGCTCTACTACGGCGATGGTATTTCACAAAAGGATAAGCAGCTTTATGCCGATGTTACGGGAATTTTAAGGATTGGACCTAATTGGATCGATATTATTGCCTACGAAGCCACATACTACAGGGTTTATGCAGCGGAGGACGGTTTGGACTGCTTCATAGATTTTACCCCGGGTTCCGGCGGTATGGAAGATGTTTCGGGTAAGCAAATAATCCGGCAGGCGCTTGAGCTGGATTTTAAAGAAACGGATCTTATTCCTGCCGCAACAATTGACGGAATTATTAATCAAAGCCGGCACTACAAGAAAGCTCTTAAAGCTTATTCGCTCTGCTCAAACATTGAACCGCTCATCAAACTCACTGTCCCGGAAGACAAGTTAAAGGCCGTACTCTCACTGCAAAAAGGCAGGGGACAGGGCAAACCTCTAAGTTTAAAAGAAATCAGCGAAGCAATCAAAGGTTCGGAACTGAAAAATCTGAACCTGGTACGGATTAAACAGGATATTCTTGATTTCTATAAAGGCACCAGGCTTAAACTTATTGATTATCAGCTGACAGAAGGTACAGCCCCGTCAAAAGGCGAAAACGGAGAACTCATATATGAGATTGCATTTGAAAATCAGGAAAACCTGCTTGCCCTTAAAAGCCAATTTGAGCAGCAGGATGACGGAGAACTGTTTGTTTCTTTAAAGGAATTCCCCCTCTCACTTGTAGACGGCATAGCCAAAGTAAAGCAGGATGATAAAATCGCATTGGTACGACCCCCGGAAATCGGTGAGCCCGGTCAGGACGTGTATGGGAAAATTATCAGAGGCAGACCGGGTGAAAAAGTAAAAATCAAGCCATATGAAAACGTAAAAGAATATGGTTATTACATAGTAGCGGGGCAAGAGGGTTTTTTGGAAAAAGGAGAAAAGGACGGTGCAGTTCTGCTTCGCATCAGACCCTGTGTTGACGCCAAAGCACATATAACACTCTCCGATGACAAGATGCAGGCCTTTTTATCCATAATATCGCCCGAAGGCACCGGCCGCCCGTTTTCCTTAAAGGAACTGCTTGCTCTTATCGAGCAGCAGGGTATTATCCATGGTCTCAACGAGGAGGCGGTACGCACAGCTCTGGGAAAGAGCACTAAAGGGTTTCAGGTGGATAATGTACAGATTGCCGGCGGTACAGCGCCTATACATGGAATCGGAGAACGAATTCACATAAAGGTACTGGAAGCTACGGGTAAAAAAGTACAGATTCGGGCAGACGGCCATGCGGATTACAAACAGCAAGATAAAATTACAATAGTAAAAAAGGGAGATCTTTTAGTTGAAATTACTCCTCCCAGCGTAGAAACCGCAGACGGAATGGACGTACTGGGCAATACCATCCCGGCAAAACAAAAAGCGGGTGTATCGTATACCATAGGCGCGAATGTCAGAAAAGAACTGCAAACCAACGGTGTGATAAAAGTATTTGCAGAAGTCGACGGTGAATTTGTCTTTAAGAAAAATGTTATCAATGTATGTAAACTTTATCTGGTAAACCACAATGTGGGCCTCGAAACAGGTAATGTAAAATTTCCCGGTTCCGTCTATGTAAAAGGATCGGTACAAGCCGGTTTTAGTGTGGTTTCCGGTGAAAATATCGTTATTGAAAATGTGGTTGAAGAAGCATTGATTTCTGCCGACGGTTCCATCATCGTAAAAAAAGGAGTTAAGGGTAACGGTAAAGCAATCTTAAGATCAAAAAAAAATATTCAATGCCTTTTTGCCGAGAATGCTGTCATTCTCGCAGTTGGAGATCTCCATATTAGAAATTCCTTATTGCATTGCAATGTAAAATGCAACGGCAGGCTTATCCTGGGCAGAGAAAAGGGAACGATTATGGGCGGCCATATCAGAGTAAAATACGGTATGGAACTCATTAACCTGGGCTCTATGAGTGAAGTAAAAACTAAAGTTTCCTTCGGTCAAGACTATTTGGTGAGTGATCAAATTGAACTCGAAGAAAAAGAGATAAAAAAATTAGTCGATCGGGTACTCGCCTGTGATGCACGGATGAAGGGATATAAAATGGGGAGCAGCGCAGATCAGGAAAAACTAAAAAACTCAAGAGAGGAAAAACTGCAATGCCTTAAGCTCATGGAGAAACACTCTCAAAGGCTTTTCCTTTTAAGAGAGAAGTTCGAAGAACACTACCCCTCGGAAGTTATTGTAAAGGGCACTGTTTGTCCCGGTGTTACTATTGAGAGTCACGGCCGAACCTATAAGGTTAAAGAAGAAAAAACCATGACCGCATTCGTATTTAATCCAAGAATAGGTACAATAGAAGTGAAACCCCTCATATAAACTTGTTTTATAATCTATAGAGCTTCTTGCAAAAATAACATTTTTGCAAGAAGCTCCTAAAATGGAAATTGCTAAATTATTATGGTATAAAGAATAAATATTTTACTAACTTAATATATTTTGAGTTTTGCAATTTCCTCTATAATTAAAAGGTTTGCAGAAGAAAATCAGCAAGCTCTTTTGTGTCATTGGCAATTGCCGTTGATTTCTTAGGTAAGTCCAGAGCTTGCTGCAAACTCGCCGGAAGCTCCGGCTCATGTCCGGTAGCTTGTTTTACTATCTCTCTGAATTTCGCCGCATGAGCTGTGGAAAGGGTAACTATATGCATGGGGCGCCGCGCATGATGAACCATAAAACGTTTGGCGGCCAGATAACCTACGGCAGTATGAGGATCTATGAATAAGTTTTTCTGCTTGTACACATCGGCAATAACCTGCAAAGTCTCCTTATCGTCTACCACCTCACCGTGAATCATGGCAGCCATAGCCTTGTGTTCATACCCGAATATTTCCTGCAGTCTTTCAAAGTTACTGGGATTCCCCACATCCATGGCATTGGAAAGGGTATGCAGTGAAGGTCTGGGTTTGTATACCCTGCTTAGCAAATATTCCGGAACAATATCATTGATATTCGTGGCGGCAATAAATTTATGCACCGGCAGCCCCCAGCACCAGGCATAGACACCTGCTGTTAAATTACCAAAATTACCGCTGGGCACACAAAAAATCAGGTCTCCTTCCAGCTGTTCTTTAAGCTGCGCGAAAGCAAATACATAATAAAACGACTGGGGAAAGAGACGCCCGATATTGATCGAATTTGCGGACGTAAGGTTGAGAGAGGCCTTGAGTCTGGCATCTTGAAAAGCCTCTTTTACCATACGCTGGCAGTCGTCGAATGAACCCTCTACTTCCAGAGCATGCACATTGCCGCCTAAGGTGGTAAGCTGTTTTTCCTGTAAGAAACTTACCCGTCCTCTGGGAAAAAGTATAACTACATCGATATTGTTCTTAGCGAAAAAAGCTTTGGCAACCGCGCTTCCGGTATCCCCGGAAGTGGCAACCAGAATAACGGCATGCTTCTTTTCTTCCGTAAGCACCTCTTCCATAAACGAAGCGAGGAAACAGGCACCGAAATCCTTAAATGCACAGGAAGGGCCGTGGAAAAGCTCAAGCAGCGATATATTTTCATCTAACCGTCTTACTCGAGGTGTAAAATTAAAGGCCCGTTTTACAATTTTTGTTACAACCTTGTTTTCAAACTCCGTATCCAGAAATATCCGGCTTATGCTGTCTGCTATTTGAAAAAAAGAAGTATCTCTATTCAATGACAAAAACAGGCTGCTTAAGCTTTTTGTTTCCAGGGGATGATACAAGCCGCCGTCCGGTGCCAGGCCTGTAAAGAGGGCTTGAGTAAAATTTGCCTCCGGAGCTTTATTTCTGGTACTTTTTAACTGCATTACGGTTTCCTCATAATTTGTGTGTGAAAAAAAGCCTTATGAATTGTCTTTAATGCTTCCGCCTTATCTTTATTTTGAATAACAAAGGAAATATTTCTTTCGGAAGATCCTTGAGCAATTGCCAGTACATTAATTAGTGCTTTACCTAAAGCACTAAAGAGTTTGCCCGAGATCCCGGGAGTACCTCTCATATTATCACCGATCACGGCAATAATAATTAACTCTTTAATAAGCAGAAATTCATTTATAGCCTGGCTTTCCAGCTCTTTCTTCAATTCTTTTTTTAAAGCCCGTACCGCTTCCAAAGCCTCATTTTGTTTTAAGCCGAGACATATGCTATGTTCCGAAGAGCCTTGAGAAATCATGATTATATTGACAGCTGCCGAAGCCAGTATTGAAAATATACGCGCCGCCATTCCGGGTATACCTACCATTCCTCCTCCTTCAATATTAAGCAGCACAATATTCTCAATACAGGCAATCCCTGAAATTGCCGCCTTGTGTTTTTTAATTTCATTTTTAATGGTTGTACCCGCTTCCTCCGGATTAAAAGTATTTTTGATGATAATAGGAATATTCCTGCCTACGGCAGGAATCATAGTATTGGGATGAATAACTTCGGCTCCGAAATAAGAGAGCTCCATAGCTTCTTCATAACTAAGCTCCCGAATGGTAAACGCATCTTTTACAGATCGAGGATCGGCGCTCAAGACACCGTCGACATCCGTCCAAATTTCAATAGATCCCGCACTAAGCCCGGCTGCGATGAGAGAAGCCGTATAATCGGAACCGTTTCTTCCCAATGTTGTTGTTACCTTATTTTCTGTTGCAGCGATAAATCCTGTAATAACAGGTGCCTGCTTTATTCCGGACAATCGCTTTTTAATCCGAGCATAAGTTTCATCATAATTAACAGCTGCTTTACCATATATATCATCCGTCACTATAATGTCACGGGCATCCACAAACAAGGCTTTTACACCACACTGTTTTAAATAATGAGTCATGAGGATACAGCTTAAGCGCTCACCGAAGCTCATTACCAAATCTAAAATACGCGGCGTGCATTCTCTAATCAGCTCAACACCATGTAAAAAATCTCTGAGTTCTTTGTACAGCTGCTCCAGATCATTGAATACTATTCCTTTTTTCTGTTCCGAAAACAGACCTTCAACCGCCGCATTATGGGTCTGTTTTATTCTGCTTATAAGAGTATGATAATCACGGTTGCCCTGCTCTGCCCGATGTGCGGCTTGAATTAAAAGATCAGTAATTCCTTTCATGGCTGAAAGTACCAGCGCAAAAGGTCCGCGTTTAAGCTCACGCAGAATTATTTCCACAACTTTCTGTATACCGGAGGTGTCAGCAATCGAGCTCCCTCCGAATTTCAATACCTTCACGTGCTAAAGTCCTTCAACAAGAATAATGCCAATGAGAGTATAGTATACAATTTCTTTGTGTTTATCTATCCCCTATGAGCGATTTCGTGAGAGATATTTACAAAAGGTAGAGTAATTATCTCTCACGGAGCACACAGAGATCACAGAGATAATAATATTAATTATTACATCAGGGAATTTATAACGCCTTTGTTTTAAATTTGAAATTCTTTTCTTTGAACAAATATCTACAGGTATCCACTACCTCCGGATCATAGTATATACCCCGCATTTCTTCGATATGCTGAATGCTCTGCTCGATGCCCAGCGCCGCCCGGTAGGGCCGATCCGAAGCAATAGCTTCCACAACATCGGCTACGGTGAGAATTCGCGAAAGTAGGGTTATTTCCTCTCCCCTTAAACCCTGCGGATACCCGCTTCCGTCCATATACTCATGATGCTGATATACAATCTGGGCAATGGGCCAGGGAAACTCAATCTCCTTTAAAATACTGTAACCGATATAAGGATGGGTCTTTATCAGGTCAAACTCAAGTTTGCTTAAACGCCCAGGCTTGGAGAGAATTTCGGACGGTATTGAGATTTTACCGATATCATGAATGAGTCCGGCCATGTTTATGGCTTCCAAATCATAGGCTTTAAGCTCCATCTGGGTGGCAATTTCTTTTGCCAATTCGGATACACGCCGCTGATGTCCTGCTGTATAGGGATCTTTCATGGCCAACAGTTTTGCAATTACCTGGATTGT
The DNA here is from genome assembly GCA_964514135.1 of uncultured Spirochaetaceae bacterium. Taxonomy (GTDB): domain Bacteria; phylum Spirochaetota; class Spirochaetia; order SZUA-6; family RPPD01; genus JAFGGG01. Next base: position 19,100 of record CAZEPL010000057.1, read on the forward strand.
ACCTTTTATAATAATCTGGATATTTTCCAAGCTTTGACGCAGTGATTCCTCAACACGCGTTCTTGTTTCGACCTCATCCATTAATTTGTGAGTGGCGCGCATAAGCTCTTCAGTTCGTTGTGTTACTCTGTTTTCCAAGTTGTTGTGCATTCTTTTCAGCTGTCTTTCCAACTGCCACTGCGCACTCAAGGATGTTACAAACTGGCAGATTTCCTGTGAATTAAAGGGTTTTAAGAGATAAAAGAGTTTATTTCCCGGAGGGATGCGTCTGCGAATATCTGCAAATTCAATTTGATCGTCTCCCGTAATCAGCACAATCTCAATATCTCTATCAAGCTCCCTCACTTTTTCAGCCAGATCAATACCGCTTTCTCCAAATGCCAGATGAACATCAATAAAAATAATAGCATAAGCTTCCTGGCGATTATCTTTAATCATTTTTAATGCAGTACGTCCGTCTTTGCACAGCGACAGGTCAAGATCGATCTGTTCCCGTTCATATTCTTGTTCCACCCCATTATTCCACAATACGAGTGTCTCTGCTTTAAGAATTCTATCATAGAGTCTTAAAATACTTTCTTCATCATCAACAGCGATCATTTTAATTTTTTTAGTAGCAACACCATTAGCCATCATAGCAGATAAAGTACCTCCCTTATTGGTTAAGCTAAATACTTTCTGTACTTCTTTTTTTAAACTCAACTATGAATTGTTGCCTATCAACATACCACCAGCATAGGTGGTGGCTTTTTCGGAAGTAAGATATGCACTGAAAAGATTAACGCTGTACGGTAAAAAATTCCTTATCCCACCTTGTATTTATCTTACCATACTACAGCTAATACCCACAACTTACCGCAGTTAAAGTATAGTCGTATATATTGCAATATGCAAATTTTTCTCTGTATATTTTTATCTGGTACCGGATGAAGGTAACAAAAGCTACAAATTTAAAATTGTTCTCTTCTCTTAGTGAAAAAAAATTGATAATTTATTATATTATAACTATCGTTTCGGTAAACATACCACCAGCAAAGCTGGTGGTATGTGGGGAGCACTCCATAGGAGTGCTGGGTGGGGAGAAAAAGCCACCCTTTATTTAACATCTTTTTATCCACAACCATAAGTGGTGGCTTTTTCGGAGTAAAGAAAAAACAATGGCGGATTTTGATTACGAAGAGGGAATAAAATTACAATCAAAACCTGAAGTCGATACTCCTAAAATGTATCGTGTGATCCTGCATAATGATCACTATACAACCATGGAGTTTGTGGTAGAAGTACTTATAAAAGTTTTTCGCAAGCCGGCTCAGGAAGCAACTCAGATTATGCTGGATGTACACCGAAAAGGTAAAGGCCATGTGGGCGTATTTACACGTGATATCGCGGAAACAAAAGTTGCTCAAGTTCTTTACTTGGCGCGGCAAAGAGAATATCCTCTTAAATGTACATATGAAGAAGCTTGAAGGGGAGTAACAAAGGGTGAATATAAACCGAGAATTAAACAACATAATCGCGGCTGCTTATCAAGAAGCCAAATCTAAACAGCATGAGTTTCTGACTCCTGAGCATATTCTCTATGCGTGCTTATCATCCAAACAGGGAGAGCGTATTTTTGTAGAATTAGGGGGCAGTTTAGATAACTTAAAACAGAATCTGGGAAAATATTTTAAAAAGCATATGACGTCCGTCGAAGACGGAGAACCTATCCAATCAATCGCTTTTAAGAATATCATGGAACGGGCATTCCTTCATGTAGTCTCTGCAGAGAAAGAAGAAATGGATATAGGTGATGTTCTGGTAGCGCTGCTTGATGAAAAAGATTCATATGCGGCCTTTTTTATTAAAAGAGAAGGCATCACAAGACTGGATCTGTTAAATTATGTCTCACACGGTGAAAGTCTCAATGAACCTGAAGGGCAAGCTTTACCCGATGAAGAGGAGTCTGCGGAAGAGAATCAAACAGAGACAAAAAAAGCAAACCGTCTGCTCAAAGCTTTTACCAGCGAGCTTAATGAAAAAGCCCGGCGCGGCGAGATCGACCCCCTGATAGGCAGAGAAGATATTTTAAAGCGTACTATTCAAGTACTCTGCCGCAGATTAAAAAACAATCCCATACACGTAGGTGATCCGGGCGTGGGAAAAACGGCAATCACCGAGGGATTGGCGGGTGCTATCGTAGACGGAAAAGTACCCAAACCCCTTCAGGATTACCGTATTTTTGCACTTGATATGGGAGCACTCATTGCGGGAACCAAGTACCGCGGTGACTTCGAAGAACGCTTAAAGCGCGTATTAAATGAGCTCAAAAAGATGCAGAATGTCATCCTGTTTATCGACGAAATCCATACGGTCGTGGGTGCGGGAGCGGTATCGGGAGGTTCCATGGACGCCTCCAACATCTTAAAGCCGGTATTAAGCTCGGGAAAACTGCGCTGTATCGGTTCTACAACATATGAAGAATATAAAAAGTATTTTGACCGTGATCGGGCACTTTCCAGAAGGTTTCAAAAAATCGAAGTTACAGAACCTACAGTTGAAGAGACCTACAAGATATTATTAGGCTTAAAAAGTTACTACGAGAAATATCACGAGCTGGAATACACTAAAGCGGCCCTGCATGCCGCAGCGGAACTTTCCGCCAAATATATAAACGACAGATATTTGCCCGACAAAGCCATTGATGTTATTGATGAAGCGGGCGCCTACGTGCGTTTATTTCCTGACGCACCGTCTCATAAAAAAAAGAAGATCACGGAAAAGGATATAGAGAAGGTTGTCGCCACAATTGCCAAAATCCCGGAGCGCAGTGTCTCCTCAACCGAAACCACTAAATTAAAGGATCTTGAAACCCATCTCAAATCCGTGGTCTTCGGACAAGACTATGCTATTGAGCTCGTTGTTCAGTCCATAAAAAGATCGAGAGCCGGTTTTCATAAACCTGAAAAACCCATAGCCAACCTGCTTTTTGTAGGACCTACCGGCGTGGGTAAAACCGAACTGGCCCGGCAGCTGGCTTTTCATATGGGTGTGCCTCTACACAGATTCGATATGAGTGAATATCAGGAAAAACACACAGTCTCACGGCTCATAGGGGCTCCCCCCGGATATGTGGGCTATGATGAAGGGGGCCTATTAACCGATGCTATCCGCAAAAATCCTCATTCGGTTTTATTGCTGGACGAGGTTGAAAAAGCCCATGAGGATATCTTTAACATGCTTCTGCAAATCATGGATTATGCTACGCTTACTGATAATAATGGCAAAAAAGCCGATTTTCGCAACGTCGTTGTCATCATGACATCCAATGCCGGTGCCAGGAACATCGGTAAACCGCTTGTGGGTTTCGGAGAAAGAAATATAACTCACGATGCAATCGACAAGGCGGTCGAAGAAATCTTTACGCCTGAATTTAGAAACAGACTGGACAGTGTGGTTACTTTTAATAATCTTGATCTGGATATCATGAAAATGATCGTAAAAAAGGAGCTTTCGGACTTTGAAGCCCAGTTAAAGGAAAAAAAGGTAACCATTACAGTAACTGCCGACTGTGTAACCTGGCTGGCTCGAAAAGGATTTTCTCCCCTTTTCGGTGCCAGAGAAGTGGCAAGACTGATACAGGAAAAGGTTAAAAACTTTTTTGTGGATGAAGTTCTTTTCGGAAAACTGGCCGGCGGCGGAAAAGCTGTGATTGATGTTAAGGACGATGAGGTAAAAATCAAAATTCCAAACCAAAAAAGTTAAATAATCCGCTTATGCCTATTTTTCCTTTAGGAAAAGACATCGTATTTCCTCCGGTTGAACTTGCTACCAAAGAGGGGATTATTGCCGTAGGCGGTGACCTTTCCGTACCAAGGCTGCTCAGTGCTTATAAACAGGGAATATTTCCCTGGTACAGTCCCCCCGATCCTATTCTTTGGTGGTCGCCGAATCCGCGTATGATCCTGTTTCCGCATGAAGTACGTGTATCCAAATCTATGGAAAAAATTATTAAAAAAAAGGTGTTTGCTTTTAGCTGCGATAAATATTTCAAAGAGGTAATGCTTGGCTGCAGATCTCCCCGCAAAGACGGCCAGGGAACATGGATTTCCGACGAAATACTTGAAGCATACTGCAGGCTGCATGAGCTGGGTTATGCTCATTCGGTAGAGGTTTGGCAGAATGACGAGCTTGCAGGCGGACTCTACGGAGTATCTTTGGGGTCGGTATTTATCGGTGAGTCTATGTTCTTTAAAGTGAGTAATGCCTCTAAGGCCGCGTTTATCGTATTTGTAAAACGTCTGGCTGAACTGGGATTCAGCCTCATCGACTGCCAGGTCTATACTCCTCACCTGGCAAGTCTGGGCGCCTGGGCTATTCCGCGGCGGGAATACTTGAAATTATTACGCCAGTGCCTGCAGCACAACGATCGCAAAGGAAGCTGGGAAACTATTTTTGAAAAGTAAATTAAAAACGTCCGGATCTTTAGCTGCCGCTTTGGTCCGCACCTGCCAGTCTGACACTCTTTACTATGGTATTAAGCACCTCAAGGAAGCGTGCTCCGGATTCCGGCGGTTGATAAGCTATAGCCATAAAGTAAAGCGTATTGTTAAATTTAAGGAGATAAAGCTCGCCCGCCACATTATTTTCCGCTTCCGTTACCTGCACATGAAACCAGTCTATTTCGTTAATTGTTACCATATCGGGCTCTCCGTGCTTATAGGTTTGTTCCTGCATAAGCTCTTCAAAATAATCCTGTAATGACTTGTCCTCGGCATAGTCTAACGGAGTAATCTGAATGCCGAATGCTGCTTTCTCCTGAGCTTCCAATGCCCATTCGGGTGAAAGAACTACTACCTGTAGTGACTCTTCTTCCCGCTGCCAATCCTCCGGATAGCTGAAAGAAATACCGAAGCTGCTGTTATTATATTCGGTATACTCCTCTGCCCATACAAAATTACCTGCGGTGTATATCAAAATAAGCACCGTAAAAAATAATTTTATTTGTTTCATAATCTTGCTTTCTTACCAAAACAATTATATACCACTCAAATAGACGAATCAAGCTAAATCAGCTGTTCTTAACCATATCGAGTATTGACCTTCCCGTTTATTCATTTTATACTTGCCAACTTACAATAAAATAATAAAACATGTTTTCATATAAAAGAAGGAGGATTGTATAGTGAGTAAAAAAATAACCGTTACTATCTTAACGGTACTAATGAGCCTTATTCCTCTGGTCTGTTTTGCCGAAGCGGGAACAGGTGGAGATCAAGCTACCGACTTAATGTGGATTACCTGGATAGGCTCCATTGCGGCCCTGATTTTTGCCGCTGTTCTGGCAATCCGGGTCTTAAAAAAAGACCAGGGCACGGATAAAATGAAAGAAATAAGTAAAGCCGTGCAGGACGGTGCCTGGGCCTACCTCAAGCAGCAGTATAAGGTTGTGGGAATTTTCTTTTTTACAATTTTTGCACTTTTCATGGGGCTGTCTTTCGGAACAAACGGCAGGCTCATGTCGCCTTTTGTACCCTTTGCCTTTATTACGGGGGGATTCTTTTCCGGTCTTGCCGGCTATATCGGCATGTATGTGGCCACACGATCAAACGCGCGTACGGCCTGGGCCGCTAAAAAGAGTCTTAACTCCGGTTTACGAGTGGCCTTTAACTCAGGGACTGTAATGGGCATGGTAGTTGTCGGTTTAGGCCTTCTGGATCTTTCCATCTGGTGGTTTCTTTTAAACAATGTGTTCCTGCCCGCTAAAATATTAATTTATAGTGTAGCAGATATTCCACCGATTATGATTACCTTCGGAATGGGAGCTTCATCCATGGCGCTGTTTGCCCGGCTGGGCGGCGGCATCTATACCAAAGCGGCCGATGTGGGAGCCGATCTGGTAGGTAAAGTGGAAGCGGGAATTCCAGAGGACGACCCGCGCAATCCGGCAACCATAGCGGACAATGTGGGCGATAATGTAGGTGATGTGGCCGGTATGGGGGCAGACCTGTATGAATCATATGTAGGTTCGATTGTAGCTACCATGGCCCTTGGAGCTGTGGCTTCTTATGGCCTGCAGGGAACCATTTCCGCCATCCAGGCCATACAGATCCCTGTAACATTGGGAACAATCGGTGTTCTCTGCTCGATTCTTTGCACTTTTTTGGTTCGTGCCAAAGAAGACGCCTCACAGAAGGTCTTACTGCGGGCACTGCGCTTCGGCGTATACGGATCCACAGTTCTGATTGCCCTGCTCTCTTTCGGACTCATTTATTTTGTATTGGGAGAAGATTTTTTAGGTATTTGGGGTTCTATTATGGTCGGTCTTTTGGCCGGTAACGTCATAGCCTATTTTACGGAGTACTATACCTCGACTCACTACAAGCCCACACGCAATCTTTCGGCAGAATCTCAAACCGGAGCCGCCACAATTATTATCGGCGGTTTGTCTTTGGGTATGGCTTCCACGCTTATCCCGGTACTTACCATTGTTGCTGCCACACTGGGCGCATTTTTCTTTTCAGGGCTTTGCACAGGTACACTCAATCTGTCGCTGGGACTCTACGGTATCGGAATTGCCGCCGTGGGCATGCTCTCCACGCTGGGTATTACCTTAGCAACCGATGCTTACGGTCCGGTAGCGGATAACGCCGGAGGTATTGCCGAAATGGCAGGTATGGGTGAGGATGTACGCAAGCGTACGGACGCGCTCGACTCGCTGGGCAACACCACAGCGGCTACGGGCAAAGGCTTTGCCATCGGTGCCGCCGCACTCACCGCTTTGGCTCTGATGGCCGAGTTCGGTAATAAACTGCTCGAGTTTCTGCAGCATAATGCGGATCAAACCTCAGCAGCTTTCAAAAATTTCTACAGTGAAATATTAGACTTTGATATCTGGCAGACAGCCGGTTTTCCCATCGACTTAAGCTTCCTTAAAATAGATCTTCTGCATCCCATCATTCTGGTGGGTCTGTTTATCGGTGTGGTTCTGCCTTTTGTGTTCTCTTCCATGTCTATGAAAGCCGTAGGACGCGCTGCCGGCAGTATGGTAAAAGAAGTACGCAGACAGTTTAAGGAGAAAAAGGGTATTTTAAAGGGTACCGAAAAGCCGGATTATGCGGCGTGCGTTATGATAGCCACCAAAGGCGCGCAGAAAGAAATGATTCTTCCGTCTCTACTGGCTATAATTGCACCGATTTTAGTAGGCGTCTTATTAGGGCCTTTTGCGGTAGTAGCTTTAATTGCAGGCGCGTTGGGAACAGGTTTCGTGCTGGCCATCATGATGGCCAATGCAGGCGGAGCGTGGGATAACGCCAAGAAATACATCGAAGGCGGACAACACGGCGGTAAGGGATCGGAACAGCACAAAGCGGCTGTTGTGGGCGATACGGTCGGCGATCCTTTCAAGGACACCTCGGGACCTTCCATTAACATTCTGATCAAACTTATGTCCATGGTGTCTATCGTGTTCGCACCCGTGTTCGTGGTTCTGAATAATTATATTGTTCAGATCTTTGCTTAAAGAGCCTACACTTTCCATTTAATATAAAAGGGCTGCTAAAAGCAGC
>CAZEPL010000058.1:0-26046 GCA_964514135.1 uncultured Spirochaetaceae bacterium
CGCGGTGTTTCTCCCGAATTAGGCGATGATCTTTTACAATATATCCATAACCAATACCTAAGGCGTTACAATGTAAAACAGACCCGCCTGGATGAATTATTAAAAGAAGGCACATATAACTGCGTATCTTCGGCTATTTTTTATCTTATCTTAAGCCGCAGTCTGGGATTTGCCGTATATGGAGTAAAAACCGTAGATCATTCATTCTGCGCTATCCAGGTGGGAGAAAAATACTATGATGTTGAGACAACAAGCGTCTACGGCTTTAATCCGGGTGAAAAAAAAGAGTTTACAGATGATTTTGGCAAGGTAACGGGATATGCCTATGTACCGCCGGGCAATTACAGCGAGAGAGAGATAATTGATGAGAAGGAACTGCTTTTTTTAATCCTTCACAACAGAGTTGTTCTTCATTTTGAGAAAAGGCAATACGGCGAGGCGGTCAGTCTCGCTGTGGACGGGTATGAATTAATTAAAAATGATTTTGCCCTTACACTATTATTACAAGCCTTTACCCAATACAGCTTGTGGATCGTATCTTCAAAACAGTTTGCCAGCGGAGCAGAAATCTTACAAAAAGCAAGCTCGCGCTATTTAAAACAGGAAAAGCTTAGGGAGCTACACGGCCATATTATCATCGAGTGGGTACTCCATAACATTGAACGAACTGATTTTGCTCAAGCACAAGATCTGATTTCAAGTAACTATAAAGCTGAAATTATAAGCCAAGATAACTACCGGGAGCTTACTGTGTATTTATATCAAAAAAAGGCTGAGTATTATGCAAAGCATAATGGCAATAAAAGCGCTCTGGAGGTTATTAACCGGGGGCTCATGCTGATAGGTGGTGATAAAGGGCTTTTACAGTCAAAAATACTTTATACGTATAATTATATTATTGAACTTATAAAAGAAGGTAATGTAGTACAGGCATCTTCTTTGCTTATGCAGAGTAAATCGGAAAAGCTTCTAAGTGAAAAAGATTATACGGAACTTTTTGCCTTTTTATATCAAAAGAAAGCAGAACAAGTATTTACTGCTGAAGGAGTTGAAGCCGTTCTTGAGCTGCTTGAAGCGGGGATGAATGAAATTCAGGATAAAACTCTGCTGCTGCAGTTTGGAGAGATGTATCTCTTTAATCATATTAAAGATCTCATTAAAAATGAAAAGTTTACTCAAGCATTACAAGTTTTAAACGGAAGTTTTGCTTTAACATTTTTATCACAAAAATCTAAAAAGGATCTCTTGCTTTATTTTTATCTTACCAAGGCTGAAGAATTAGCTGAAACTAATGGTTATCTTGCGGCTGCTCAATGTCTTGAAGAAGGTATTATACAGATAGGGAAGTATTCTCATTTAGTACGGAACTACGAGGTGTACATTCATAATTATGTTGCCGAGCTTTCGGGGCGTAAAGAATATACACAAGCATTGGCATTATTGGAAAAAGCCCTCACTGTACTGCCCGGCAATAGTGTGTTTAAAAAAGATAAAAGAGTTATTGAAGATAATATTAACTAGTACTCATTTTTATCATTCAAAAAGAATTTGTGTAATGCCGCTTGTTTTTACCTCCGAAAATGTGAAAGAGGAGTAGTGTATATGAAGGAGTTGAAACTGTTCATTAAAGATATGAAAGCAGAAGCAGCCCTGCTTAATAGCTTTGCCCGCCTGGAAGATGAAATGCAGATTCTGGCCGGCAATAAAAAGTGGGAAGGTATCGAGCCGGTAATCCAAAATTTGAGAGACAGGTCTCACAAATTAAATAATATAGAAGAAAACAGGTGTGCCTCTTTTCGAGCTTTGAAGCAGAAGCTGGGTGCACCTTTGGATGCCACATTTTTAAAGATATTACCTTTGCTTCCTGTGGAAGCAAGAGACGAGCTGCTTACAACATACCGGGAGCTAAAAATCGCCGTATTTTCGGTAAAAGGAGCTACCGCCCGTCTTACTTATTATTTTAGATCCATTGAGGAATCCTTTAAAAAGGTGTTGGGAGAGCTGTTTCCGCATAGAAAAGGCAAAATATACGCCAAGGACGGCAAAGCCAAAAAGGTACCCGATGATACGCTTTTATTAAACAAACAGTTATAGGAGACCAAATATGTTATCAACATTTTCCGGGATTGAAATCGGTAAGCGCGGTGTTATTGCTCATACTCACGGCTTGATAACTGTCGGGCATAATTTGAACAACGCGGGAGTCGAAGGCTACTCAAGACAGAGGATTGAGTTTAAAGCCAGTGATGCCATCTACCTGCCCGGTTTGAATAGAGAAGAAACCCCCGGACATATAGGGCAGGGTATGGAGGTATATCGAATTGAACGTATCCGCGATATGCTGCTCGAAGGGGAAATAGTCAAAGAAACAGGCAACCAGGGTTATTGGGAATCTTTGGATAAATATTTTCAGATGCTGGGGCAGGTGTATAATGAGCCCACAGAGCATTCCATACGTTCTTTAATGGATAGTTTCTTTTCCGCCTGGCAGGAGCTCTCAGAGAATCCTACCCAGATGGGTAAGCGGGAAGCTGTGCTTAAACACAGCCAGGCTCTGATTGACGGTATACATCATGGTTATCAGAGATTAAGAAGTATCCGCGACATGCTGGAACAGGATGTCGCAGGTACGGTCGATCAGGTGAATACATTGACAAGGAATATTGCGGCCCTCAATGAACAGATACAGAAGGCTAAAGCCTTGGGAGATAATCCCAACGATTTAATGGACAAGAGAGATATGCGCATTGAAGAGCTGGCCAAATTGATTGATATCACGGTTAATTACAATCAGGATCCCGATGAGCTGATTATTTACACAAACGGACGCCATCTGGTACAGGGCAAGCAGTATTTACAGTTTGATACGCTCAAAACCGAAGCTAATGAAGGCTACTCTCTTGTTATCTGGCAGGATACTAGAGAAGTAGAGCAGTTTCGCGGCGGGAAATTGGCAGCTCTGCTTGAGCTCCGCGATGTTGAAGTAAGGGCGGAGATTCAAAAACTGGATCTTATGACCATGAATTTTATAGATTTGGTGAATGCAGTTCATCGCAAAGGATACGGTCTTAATGAGAAAACGGATATAGATTTTTTTAAAGAATATCCTTATGTGCTTAATGCAAACGGAAATTATGACCGAAATGGCGATGGCACTTTTGATTCTTCTTATATTTTTAGAATTGCAGGAAAGCATACACTCGATCCCCAAGCACTCATAGGAATTCGCGGTACTCTCACGTTATCGGGAGTAACCGGGAACGTAACGGTCGAATACTATCCGACCGATACGGTAGCAGAAGTGGTTGCACGCATCAATCTATCAGGTGCGGAAATATCGGCCCGTTTGGATGAAGAAGGTAAACTTTCACTGAAAGGCATGCCCGCCGGCGATTTTAACAATCCTGATTTCGTCATCCGCCATATTGAGGATTCGGGAGAGTTTTTAGTCGGGTATGCAGGCATATTAAATAATTCCGGGACAGACGGTGCCTATGACTGGGAACAGGTAGATGCCGCGACCGTTCTGCGCGCTGATGGTGCCGCCTTTGCGGTGGCGCCGCTTGCTCATCCGGCAGGCTGGATAGAGGTCAATCAGGCACTGGTAAATGAGCCCGCTTCGATCGCTTCGGCATCAGGTATAAACGGCAGGGCCGAGGGGCCTGAAGACGGATCTGTGGCTCTTACCATCTCCGATCTGCGCTATAAACAGGTGATGATCGGCGACACTCTGACTTTGGATGCTTATTTTGCCGATCTGGTGGCTTCAATCGGACTCCGGGGCCAGGAAGCAAGCAAAGTGCATGAAACGGAAAACCTCATAATGAAAAATCATAAAGACCTGCGGGAAGCTATCTCAGGCGTAAACATTGATGAGGAACTGGCGACTATGATAAAATTTCAACATGGTTATGCTGCGGCAGCCCGCTTTATAACTGAATTTGATAAAATGTTAGAAATCATTATCAACAGAATGGGGGTTTAGCTAAATCATGAATAGAGTAAGCAGTAACATGGCACATCTGGACGCACAGTATCATATGATGCTCCGAGAGTGGAAGATGAACCAGATGCAGAATAAAATGGGGGCACAAACTAAGATAAAGGAGTTGAGTGACGATCCTTTGGCCGCAGCCCACTCGACTCGCTTAAAATCTTATATGTATCGTATGGGACAGTACAAGGAAAATATTGAGCAGATACAGGGAAATCTTGCTTTCAGCGAATCACGAATAACAAATTTTTTAGAAGTTTTACAGCGTATTCGTGAGCTTTCGGTACAGGGAGCTCATGGCATCTATACAAAACAAGATATGCAGGCTATGGCTGTAGAAGTTAATCAGCTTCTGGAACAGCTTGTATCACTGGCCAATTCACGCAATGGCCTGGGGAATACCATATTTTCCGGGTATGAGTCGCATATGGAACCCTTTTTGGTTATGCGTGGCCGTGTTGAAAATAGTGAAGGTGATTTCATCACTGCTCTCCACTATCGCGGTGATATTGGAAAGAATATGGGAGAGATATCCGAAAATACATATGTGGAAATGAACCTCCCGGGCAATCAAGTGTTCTGGGCTGAGAATCAGCACATCTATGCTAATGTGGATGCCACCGGCTATCAAGTACAAGAGGATTCTGTCATTCGCATCGATGGAGTAGTGGTCAAGCTTAATGCCGGTGACAATATTCACGCTGTTATCCATAAAATTAATGAATCTCCGGTAGGAGTACGGGCACGACTTGATCCGGTTAAGGATTCTTTGGTTCTGGAAACCACAACTCCTCATGAGCTGTGGCTTGAAGATGTTGATGTAAGTAGCGTTCTGCAAGACCTGGGAATTATTCAGAGCGGGAAGAATACTCCTCCCCATAATATTGCCGGCTCTGCTAATGTATTTGGCGGTTCGATTTTTGATATGGTTATTTCTTTAAGAGACAGTCTTTATAAGGGTGATCATGAAGGCGTAAATGCCGGTATCGGGGGAATGGATCTTTCTATTGAAAGTATAACCACTACTCTTGCTGAAATCGGTGCTCTGGACACACGCCTCCAGGTTACGGCCCACAGACTTGATTATGAACTGCCGGAAGTACAGAAGCTGGATTCGCAGGAAGTGGATTTGGATTTAGCCCAGGCTATCACGGAACTCAAAATGCTGGAATATACTCATCAGGCGGCTTTGGCCACATCCGCACGTATCTTGCGGCCTACGCTATTGGACTTCTTGAGGTAGCGGTATGAAAGTAAACAGTAAGGCCTATGGCCCCATCGAGGTGGATGAAAGACAGAAAATATATTTTCCATCCGGCATACTGGGATTTGAAAATTTAAAATACTATGTATTGCTCGATGCAAAGCAGCAGCCGTTTTATTGGCTGCAGTCTATGGATGTAGTTGAGATTGCCTTTGTGCTTATTGATCCTGCTGTTTTCAGACCCGATTATAAGCTGGATGTGACTAAGGAAGAGCTGGAAGAGATCGGAATTAAGAACAAACAAGATATCTTATGCTTTGCAATTGTAACCATTCCTGAAAACTTGTCTGCTATGACGGCCAATTTGCAGGGGCCGATCATTATTAATAGAAGTACACGTGTGGGCAGACAATCAATCAATACCGATCCCAAATGGAAAGTACGCCATTCCATTATGAAAGAGCTTGCGTCCCTAAGGCAGGAAACATGCTGATATTGGCAAGAAGAATTGATGAAAGTATTATGATTGGGGATCAGATAGAGGTCTCCATTGTCGATGTCAAAGGTGATCATGTAAAAATAGGCATTACCGCACCAAAAAATGTAAAGGTATACAGAAAAGAAGTATATCTGGCAATTCAGAACGAGAATATCGAGGCCGTAAAAGCCAAACCCGATATCATTCCCGCTCTTAGCAATTTATTCAAAGAGAGAGCTAAAAAAAGCGATGAAGAGAAAAAAGAATAAAAGTTACAAAGTTTTTTTAGACTCAGAGTTATTTAACGCAGAGCCGCGGAGGCACAGAGATTTTGTTTATATAAAATTCTTTGCGTCTCTTAAGCCTCTGCGTTTATTATTTTATGGTTTATGATTTTTTTTGCTTGGCAAGCTCGGCTTCACTTTTCCGAATATAGAGCGGACTTACGGTAAGAGGAGTTTCGCCCTGTTCTTTGAATCTTATTTTTCCTAGTTGTGCCAGTGATTCCGAATCTGAAACTAATACTATAGTGTTGATATGGGCTTTAATTTTTGCTTTGGTCTCTTGTATTTTTGCGAGGGCCATTTCGGCATGCGGGCCGGTTAAAAGCACATTTTTATATTGATTGATGAGCCCCAGCAAAGAGTGCGGATTGATGTCTAAATAATCACTTTGTTTAAGACCTTGTTTATACACGGCAGTATAAAAGCATTTTTTCTTGGCGTCGATTAAAGGCAGTATCGCTCCCGAATAAGAACGGTATCTATAGGCCAGTGCATCAAGTCCGGATACTGCGATGAGAGGACAAGCGCAGCCGGTACATATGCCTTTAACGGTAGCCAATCCTATTCTTAAACCGGTAAATGAACCCGGACCAATCGCGCATACCACCAAATCCAAAGCAGAAGGTTGAACTCCCATCTGTTTAAAAAGATAATCCATATGGGATATGAGGGTTTCACCGTGCCGATATCCTACATCAGAGTTGATTGTCATGGTCTTTTCCGTACACACAAGAGTCAGGCTGAGATGTTCTGTGGATGTATCAACTGCTAATATGTTCATGCACTTATCCTTGTATGTGAATTTCCCTTTTACCATCGGTTTGTATCTGTATTGTTATGCTAATTGTGTGTTCGGGGAGCAGATTAACGGCTTTTTCCGGCCATTCAATTGCAGTAATGCCGTCACCGTATATTATTTCTTCAAGTCCGATATCGTAGAGTTCGTTTGACTCTTGTATCCGGTAAAGGTCAACATGATAGAGAGGGATGTCGCCTTCATATATGGAAATAATTGTAAAGGTAGGGCTTGTAATCTCCTCATCAATTCCCAAACCTTTTGCCATACCTTTGACAAGTGCTGTTTTTCCGGCGCCCAAAGCACCTGTAAGTGAAACAACTGTACCCGGTCCAAAGCTTTTGGCAAGTTTTTTGCCTATATTCAGAGTATCCTTTACTGAGCTGCTGGTTTGCCTGTTAAGTATTTTATCTTCTTTTTGCATGTATCTTTAACTCTTGTAAAGCAGTTTAGACTGTAATAAAAATTAAGCGGACGGTCAATGTATAAATAAACTCTATTGCGCGTGTAAAATATAGCTTGACAATACAAGAATCTAGAACTTACAGTGTAATAAGAAGTATGAAATCCAAGAAGTCTAAGAAAGATTCAATTTCCATTGCGAATTTGGAGAGTCAACTGCCAAAACTTGTAGAGTGGCTTAAGAATAACCGCAAATTGGGTGTAATCCTGATTGATATGACGCCGCACTTTAATTTTCAATCATATTACAGTAAAAGCATTTACCAATCCGTAACCATAGCCATTCATAATTGTATTGCCTCTTTACGGGGAAGAGAAATTCGCAGCGATGATATTATTGCCTTAAATCTTACCGGCGGAAGCAAGTACTATATTTTCTTAAGCAAGTCGCGTGAAAAGCGTTATGTTCATATCGATGATTATGAGAGAATGTGTTTGCGTCTGCTTGATGCTCTTTACAATACACTCTTTGCTACAATTTTCCCCATAACTCATAGTGAACCACAGATTAAAATGGGGTATGCTTTTACTTTCTATAATCCTTTCGTAGAGGAGATGCAGTTTTTACAGAACTTAATTCATGAGGCTGAAATCACCGCAGGGTATTTACAAGTAAAAATCGAAATGATGAAAAGAAAATTACTCTATAAAATTATCGTGGATGAAGAGCTGCAGACCCGCTATCAACCGATTATCGACCTTACAAATAAAGAGGTGTGGGGTTATGAGGCATTTGTCCAAGGTCCTGCCAACTCTTTTTTTACTAATGCCTACAGCCTGTTTAATTTTGCCCGTACTATGGGGCTTGTTTTTGAATTGGACTGGATAAGTAAAAAAACGATTATAAAAAACGCGAGAGGATTAGCTAAAGAAAAAAAACTCTTTATTAAGATAGTTCCATCGAATTTATATAAACATGAGTTGTTCGCCGAACATTTTATGCAAATTCTTAATGAGAATAATATAGAGCTCCATACATTAGTATTTGAGATGAGTGATGAACCCCTTGTAGAAGGTATTTCCTTTATGCACAAATTAATGGGTTTCTATCCTCAGATAAAATGTGCGGTTGTAATTAAAAATATTTACGATGGAGATTATTTAGATGTTTTAAAAAACTCCGGTATTGCATATATTAAACTCGGGTTGGATCTCATTCGGTATATTGATAGTAATTCTTTGGCTTGTGAGTTCATCGAGAAAGTAAAGAAGCTGGCTGGGGATATAAACTGCGATATTATTGCCGAAGGCATTCATCATCAAAATGAAATGCAGAAGCTGCTTGAGCTGGGAATAAAATTCGGACAAGGTTATTTCTTTGCCAGACCTGAAAATGCATTCACAAAAATACTCAATATAGAGGAATATCTATCAGATAAAGCGCTTGAAAAAAGTCTGTTATCCTATATCTATTTCAAACGCGGAAAGAGCTATTTCGAGAAGGCTGATTATGATAAAGCTATTTTGGAGTTTACCAAAGTAATCGAAGTGGATGAAGAAAATGTCGAAGCGTTTTATTACAGAGCCTATTCATTCTGTGAGGAGGGGGGAGTAACTGTCGCTTTAAAGGATTTAAAGACTTTAGTTCGGATCAATCCAAGCTACCCTGAGACGCAGTTCTTAAAAGGTATGATTTATGAAAAGAAGGGTGACTTGCCCGCAGCCTTAAGCGCTTACAGCGATTATATTGATAATTCGTCGGAAGGTTCAAGCGTACAAATAGAGCTTGCCTCGAAGCGTATTATTGAGATTAAGCATAAGTTAAAGCAGGATTAAGTTTCGATTTTATATTCATTCAATTTGCGATGAAGTGTTTTTCTGCCGATACCTAAAATCTCAGCTGTCTTAGTTTTATTTCCTCCGTTTTGGTTAAGGGTAAAAGTAATAATTTGTTTCTCTGCTTCCTGTAAAGTAATCCCGGTATTAAGCCTTATAGCGTCTTTTTCACCGGTTGCACGTAAATAAGGCGGAAGATCGTCTGCGGTAATAACCGTGCCTTTGCACATCACTACCATACTCTCGATACAGTTTCTAAGCTCCCGTACATTACCCGGCCATGAGTACTGGTTGAGGATTAAACCTGCTTTGGTATCTATGCCTTGGATTTTCTTTTTATTCTCCACTATAAATTCTTTTAAGAAGGCTGCAATAAGAAGGGGAATGTCATCCTTGCGTTCTCTAAGGGGCGGAATATGGATATTCACTACATTTAATCGATAATAGAGGTCCTCTCTGAAATTATTTTTTTCAATCTCTTTTTTAAGATCTTTATTCGTTGCCGAGATAATCCTCACATCTACATCAATAGTCTCTTCACCTCCTACGCGTTCGAATTTTTTTTCATGCAGGACCCTTAAAATCTTTATTTGGATGGTCGGGTTAATTTCACCGATTTCGTCCAAAAAGATTGTACCGCTATGTGCTAATTCAAAGCGGCCGCGCCGCCGTGATATGGCACCTGTAAATGCTCCTTTCTCATGCCCGAAGAGTTCGCTCTCGAGTAATGTTTCCGTGAGGGCAGCGCAGTGAACTTTGATATAGGGTTTATCTTTACGCGGAGAATTATAATGTATGGCATCGGCAATCATTTCTTTGCCTGTGCCGCTGGCTCCGGTAATGATTATCGACGCTTTGGTAGGTGCTACCTGATTTATCACCGCGAATATTTTTTGCATACGCTCGCTTTTTCCGATGATCTGCGGGAATTTGGTTCTTCGATCAAGTTCCTCTTGTAAAGCACGATGCTGCAGAAAAAGTTCCCTATTGGAAAGGGCTCTCTTTACCAAAAGCGAAAGTCGTTCCAGGTTCAGGGGTTTAGTGAGAAAGTCATATGCTCCGTCCCTCATGGCTTTAACAGCCGATTCAATGGTGCCGTGGCCGGTAAGGATAATTACCGGAACTGTGGGATAGGCGGAGACCACCTTTTTCAGCAGTTCTTCCCCGGAAAGTCCGGGCATTTTTAAATCGGCTATTACCAGATCGATCTCTTCATTTTCCACAAGCAGCAGGGCTTGATCGCCGTCGGCGGCTAAAAAAATTCTATAACCTTCAAGTTCCAGAGCCTTTCCCAAGCCTTCTCGGATATTTTTTTCATCATCAACAACAAGGATATTAAATTTCATGCGCTTCTCCCTCATATTCAAGTAATCGTTTCTCTTTTTGCGGAATAGAAAAGGTCAGAATAAAAGTTGTTCCCTCATCTTGCTTGGAAGTTAAAGAGACATCACCCAGGTGTTCCTTAACTATTTTATACACCAGGGTAAGGCCCAATCCGGATCCAAACTCTTTAGTAGTGAAATAGGGCTCGAAGATTTTATCCATAATGGCTTCCGGAATGCCAAAACCGTTATCGATTACTTTCAGTATTACATCCGGACCCTTTGTACTGGTTTCGATACGCAGTACGCCTCCATCCGGCATAGCTGAAAGTGAATTTTTAATGAGATTGAGCAGAGCTTGTTTCATATACTTTTCATCCATGAGAATTTTCGGCAGATTTCGGGCCAGATCGGTTTCTATTCGAATATGGGCCTGTTCCAGTTCGAATTTTAAGAAATCCAGTAGCTCACGGACTAATTGGTTTAAATTACCTTCTTCCAATTTCATATCCATGGGCCGGACCGCAAAAAGAAAATCTACTACAATACGGTTTAAACGCTCTACCTCTTCGCTTATTACTTCCAGGTACTGCTTTATGGATTTTGTCTTTATTGTTTGCTTTTTTTTCATTTCCTTCTGGGCAAGCTGCAGATGAATACTAATAGAACCAAGAGGATTTTTAATTTCATGAGCTACCCCGGCTGCAAGCGTGGTAAGTGCCGCCAGACTTTCTGCTCTGTGCAAGCGTGCTTGATTGATCTTTTTTTCCGTAACATCCTCAATATGAACAAGATTCCCCTGAATTTTACCTTCCTTTACTAAGGGCATAATACTGACGGAAATTGTCTTTGCTACTCCTCCGCCGAGTACGAAGTTCTTGTCTTTGACTTTTTCCTGGTTTAGAAGCTTTTCTTTAAAGAAGCTTATAAGTTCGGCATCATCTATCACATTCCAGATTTTTTTTTCTATGATATCACTGGAAATAAACGGAATCATACGTTCCGATGCCTTATTAAACAGAAGTATGTTATTATCTCTATCTGTAACAAGCACACCGTCGGTCATAGAATGGAGTACCATTTCCAATAATTCATTATCAGATGCTATATCGGCGAACAGACTGCGAATACTTTCCCGGTCAAGCTTTTCCCATTTAAGCATTGCTTTTTCAATAAATTTTCTCATAACACTGCCTTCATTTGATAAAAAAGATTTTGAATAAAGAGCTGTGCCTGCAAATTGAGGGTTTTGTGCTCACGATAGCGCTTACCTATTATCTTTATCCAATTTTCTATCTGGGTGACGTTTGGTGTCTGTTTGTTCGTCTTTTCGGAATCGAGATTATCAAGGAAAGAATTGTTAAGAACCTGTAATAATTCTTGGATAAAAAGAGAAATAAGCTTTTTTGTGGATTGCGACGAAAAGAGTTCCTGCATATCCTGTAGAATATCTACATGCGAGTTTTCCGGATCCGACAGTCTTTGAAAAAAGGTTTTGGCTAAATTTGAGAGTGCCCCGGCATTAATATCCTGCCACGCTAAAAAATAACTCTGTAGAGAGGGAAAGTCTAAAGACTCCTCATTAAAGATCCGTTTCAGGATATCTTTTACCTGCTCTTCATCTCTGTCTATAAATTTATAGTGCCTTAATCGCGAACGGATAGTAGGAATAACATTGGTCAATCGTGTTGCGGTAAGGATAAAATAAACATGAGGCGGCGGTTCCTCTAAAATTTTCAGAAGTGAATTCCGCGATGACTCTAACATATTTTCCGCATTTTCAACTATAATTATTTTAGGTGATTTGGGTGTGGAAAGATGAGCCCACTGAACTGCTTTTCTTATATGATTGATGGGAATGTTATCCTCACTTATATAAGGAGACAGTTTGCTGCAGAGTTCGATAATAGAGGCGATAAGATTGGAGAGAGCTCTCTTCTCAGGTAATGTGCTGTGAGGACTTACCGCATCGAGCATTTCTTCGATTTGGATAACGAGCTCTCGTATTTTTTTTCGTGTGCTTTCATCACTATCCCAAATAGCGGGATCAAATCTTCTGGTTAATTTTCGCACTGCCCTTATAAATAGATATTGAGAAGCGTGTTTCCTTGTACGGTAAAGTGCATCTCCCGAAGCTGCGATCTCGATAGCGAAATAACGCGGACCCAGCAGGGTTACGTAAGGGTGGAGCATTTCTCTATTTAATTTACACGGATGACACATGCAGTTCCAGAGAGCGCTTTTTCTATCACATACCAGCACCCGAGCAATCTCCAAAGCCGTACTCAGCTTTCCCGAATAGGACGGACCGTGGAACAAAGCCGCCCTGGGGATTATGCCGGCGCTTAGTTCGTGTTTGAGGATAGAAATAGTTGTTGTGTTGCCAATTATATTCTCAAACATGCTTCTCTTAAAGGAACTAATTCAAATATATCAGGTACTGAAGGGATAAAGGGACCGAGCAGATTGAAGAAAAAACTATTGCCAAACGATTGCTTAAACCCCTCAATGGGAATCCAGTGAGCGAGAATCAATATAATTGCTATTACCAATATTCCCTCTACCAAACCGAGCAGACTCCCCAGCACCCGATCTAAATTATGCAGCTCGAGTTTTATTACAATATTCTGTAGTATTCCTTGTATAAAAAAGATACTCAAATACACGAGCAGAAAAATAACTAAGAAAGCAATAATATGATTCCATATTGAATCTTTTACACCGGTTAGCAGTGCAACGAAATCTGCCAGGAGATTGGAAAAAAGCACGGCGCTAAGTATTCCCAAAATAGGGGCTGCCATAGTAGAAACCTCGATCACAAAACCTCGCATTCCGCCTCGTATCACAAGAATGAGTAAGATTAAAATAAATACTACATCCAGCAGCGTAAAACTTTCAGTCATTCTTTTTCTCCCCTATGGTTTCAAGGATTATCTCAACTATCTTCTCGCTTGCCTCAGGCTTCCCGATATCCCGTGCCGATTTACTCATTTTTTTCAAGGCAGCATTATTATCTAACAGATAGAAAATGGTTTCAAGAAGATTTTGGGCAGTTACAGACTCTTCTGGCATGACCATGCTTGCACCCGCCGTTTTAAATATATTGGCATTACGCAGCTGGTCGCCTCTGCTGCCTTTTGTGCCTAATGGAATAAGAAGAGAAGGGGTGCCTGTTGCGGCTAATTCCCATAATGTGTTGGCTCCGGCACGACTGATAACCAGGTCGGCCGCAGCCAGGATATGCGACAGCTCATCTAAAAGAAAGGGGGTGGTATAATAGTGTTCCAATGGCTTGTGACGTTGAATATTCTTTTCACCGGTCTGGTGAACAACAAAGTATTTTTTTACAAGTTTATCAATTATATTGGTAACAAAATTATTTATGTTTGCAGAACCCAGGCTTCCTCCCATCACTAAAATCAATTTTTTTTCAGACGGACAGCCTATTATGGATTTACCCAGACGTGCATTGCCTGTTAGAATTTCAGAGCGTACGGGATTGCCGCTGTATATAATTTTGTGCTTTATGGATCCTTTAAAGTAGCGGATCGACTCTTTAAAAGAAGTCAGTACTTTATTTGCAAAGTAGGCATTTATTTTAGTAGCTAATCCCGGATCATAATCGGATTCATGAGTAATGCTGGGAATCTTAAGGATTTTTGCGGCAATGATAGGAGGAACACTCACAAACCCTCCCTTTGAAAAAACCAGTACCGGTCTTTTGACAAGAAGGTAGCTAAAGGAATAAAAGATACCTGCAATAAAGGTAAAGAAATCTACGAGAGTCCAGAGGGAGAAATATCTGCGCAGCTTGCCCGCAGGTATGGGTAAAAACCGAATTCCGGCGGAACGCACAATCGACCGTTCCATACCGTAGCCTTTGCCGATCCAGTAAAGAGAGCAGGGCCATTTTTTCTTAAGTAAGCGGGCAACGGCTATACCGGGGAATACATGACCTGCGGTACCGCCGCCTGTAAATATTATTCTTTTCATATACCTCTGGTTCTTTATAACAGCGATTCTCATTTTGTACAATGTATATCTCATAAAGCTACAATATTACAATGAAGTGCAATAATAATCGAACAAAATGAGAATCGCTGTCCTTATACTATGAAAATTACTTTTTTTGCGCTAAAATAGCAAATAGAGATGAAATTTATGTAACATCTCTCGTATATCTAATTGTTTTATTATAGTAGAGGAAATTGCAAAAATCAAAATATATCAAATTAGTAAAATTATTATTCATTATATCATAATAATTTCGCAATTTCCTTTTAAGAAGCTTCTTGCAAAAATAACATTTTTGCAAGAAGCTCAGTATATTGACATTTTATAATTCATACGGTTTAAAGGAGTATAGCATAGCATGAAAAAGAGAGCTATTGCAATCTTTGTACTGTGTTTCACAGTGTGTTTTTTTTACGGAGAGTTCCCGAAAGGATTCGAAAACTTAATGGATACTGCGCTTCTTGGGGAGCTGGAAAAATCCGGGGAGCTTAAACATACTTTTGATGACAAGGTAACACTGCGCTACTTTCCCGATATAAAACTGCGGGCGAACATAATCAAGGAGTTAAAGCAGTCGAATCCCATTTTTGGCGTTGAAGTTCTTTTAACCTATAAGATGGATAGTAAAGATTTTTCACAGGAAAAGGAGCTGCTTGCCCTCTACAACATCTTAAGATCCATTCAAACACTCAAAGGGATAAAATACTATTCCGATAGCCGCGGAAGGATGAGGATAATGTTCCACGATGCGTATGTCGTAGATTCTCCCGAAACAAAAAATAAAGTTCCCGATCGTCTGGTATCCATAGTACCTGCCTATAGCACTCTCTTCATTTATCAAAATGATTCGTCGTTCGGTGAGAATATCTTTGAAACCGTCTATTATTCGGAGAGCGGTTATTTTTTAATGAAGATGGAAAATCTCACTAAAATATGGTATGGAATTGTACCGCTTATTGATCCTCACAATCTCAATTATATCATTTTTATTTATCCACAGGGGGATACCATACTCTTTTATTCTGTAGTTTGCGTGAATGCTTTCAATCTTTTTGGGATTGCTGAAAGTAAAATCGCGTCGTTTTATAATAGAATTAAGGCTTTATATAATTGGTTTTGTTCCAGGCTTGATTAAAAAATTATTCCGTACAGACTTTGTTTCTGCCCTGTTGTTTTGCTAAGTACATAGCCTTATCCGTGCGATCTATCCACTTTTCACGAGCTTCACTCGATCGGTACTGGCCAATTCCCAAAGATACGGTAATTCTGATATCGTCGTCGCCGCATTCCATAGTTGAATTCTCTATTTCTTTACGGAATCTTTCCCCGATCGTATATGCCTGCATAAGGTTAGTATTGGGTAATATGATAAAAAATTCTTCTCCGCCGTAACGCCCGGCATAGTCATATTTACGCAACTGATTTCGGAGTCTAGTACCGATTTCTCGAATGACCATATCTCCGCTTTGATGGCCGAAATTGTCGTTTATCTCTTTGAAATGATCGATATCCAGCATGATGCCTGTAAGCGGGATCAGAGCCCTGATGGCGCGCTCGATTTCTATATCGATCCTGTTAAACAGGCTCATACGATTTAAGAGGCCGGAAAGCGTATCATACATTGCTATTTTTTCAAGTTCTTTTTTCTTACGCTTAAGTTCCTTATTTTGTTTGGTCATATTTTTGAAAGCTTTTTTCAGGTAAAGATTTTGGTCAAGAATTTTAGATGAAAGCTGTTCTTCTTGAAATACGGCGTTTTTGAAAAAATCACGTTCTTCATACATGCTTATCTGTTTTCGAAGCCGGATAATTGCAGCTTTAATACGGGCCTTTATTTCCAAACCGTTTATCGGCTTCTTAATAAAATCATCCCCACCCCAGTCCATAAGCTGCTGTAATACTTTTTTATTTTTAGAATCGGAAATAAACAGAAGCTGTACGGGTTTATTGTAATAACGCTTGCGGATCTCTTGGCAGAGCTGGTCGACTTGTTTTGGTTCTATATTTATATTGACAAGAATGATCTGAATTTCATTTTTATCCAAGACACTTAATGCCTTGTCTGTTGACTCGGATAGAAACAGCTCATGCCCGTTTTGTGATAGATGCTTTGATAATAATTCTCGATCTTCTTGCTTGTATTCCACAAGCAAAATATTAACCTTTTGCATTGCCTTTATAAAACCTTACAAAAAAAATATCAATGGGTCAACGTTTGAGGATCGAATTTTTTAAAATTACTATGTTTTATCTAATTAAATTATACTATCTTTTTTATAATTAATCACTGTTTTTTTACCTTGACAAGCACCCAGCCTTCATTTTGTATATTAAAATCGCTGTTGACAAGTGGATAGCCATATAGTATATAAAAGATAAAGGTGGAAAAATGGGTAAAGAGTTAAAACCGATAAAAAAATATTTAACCGATATCAGCCCCAAAGCGTGGGAGCATCCGGCTGATCGCGCAGCCCTGCTTGCGTTAAAACAGATACCGGTAATCGATGAAATCATAAAAAAACTACTCGGTACAACCTTTGAACGAGCAATCAGGATGTTGTTTTTGGCTTCATCGGTGAGGGTGACGAGCAAGCAGTTTTCAAAAATACACAACCTCTACCAGGAGACCTGCTTGCGACTGGATGTAAGAGAGAAGCCGGAGCTGTTTATCACGCAGAATCCAAAGTGGAATGCAATGGTTTGGGGAGTGGATAAACCGATTATTGTGTTTCATTCCTCGTTTTTGAAGGATTTACAGGATCATGAGCTCATGGCAGTATTAGGTCACGAGCTCTCTCATTGTATAAGCGGACATGTATTATACAAAACACTGCTTCATCTGCTTCTTTCAATTCCCATGCAAGTTTTGCAGATCTATGGCTTGAATATAGCTGTCCAGCTTATTCTCATGACCCTTCTGGAATGGGATAGAAAGAGTGAGCTGAGCGCCGATCGAGCGGGATTATTGGCAGCTCAAGATCCGCAGGCCTGTTACAGCTTGGAGATGAAAATTGCGGGAGGCCCCGATACTGCCAGTATGGATATTAATGAATTCTTTGTCCAAGCAGCAGAATATGATAAGGGTGGTGACATATTGGACAGCATGTTTAAGGTTTTAAATGTATTGTTTGAGACACATCCCTTTCCTGTAATGCGCCTTGCCGAGCTTAAAACCTGGGTGGATAAAGGCGCCTATGAAAGAATACTGAATGGGCAGTATCCGCGGCGCGGTACGGAGGGAGCGGAAGATGTATTTGAAAATGTTAAGCAAGCGGCGGATCAATATCAAGAAGACCTTAAGCATTCGAAAGATCCGTTGGCCTCTACACTTGCCGATGTGTTAAAAAACGCAGAACCCATAGCCAATCAGGTAAAAGATTTTTTTGACAATCTGTTCGGCAGTAAGCAAAGCTAATCTTTATATCCTGTCGCGGCCTACGGCCTTAGGCCAAATAAAAGAGGAACACGGATTGCACAGATTAAAAAATAATATATCTTAAATATCTGTGTAATCAAAATTTTAATCAGTGTAATCGGTGAAATATGTGGTTCCAATATATTTCTTTTAAAAATTCTTATTAAAAAAACAAGCATTTAAGGCATCATATCATCTTACCCAGCATATTCCGTACTTCCATTAGATGTGCTTTTGCCGCCTCATGCCACTTGTACCAGTGGGAGTCATGGAAGTGCGGTTTGGGTTTTATGCTTGGTTTGTCAAAAACGTTTGATTTATAAAGCAGCTGATCGCGCAGCCAGGAGAACTTATCGAAGCTTTTAAATGAGTCCTCTAACATCGATTCATTTTCATTATAGAAAAGAGCATCCCGAATCCATTCATATTTATTATACTCAAGCAGATATTCATCTACTATATAATTAAGAATTCGTTCCTGCATGCGCTCGTTATGTTCATCATAATGCCCGATAAGTTGTTTTAACCTTTTTCGCAGCCAGTCCCAGCCATCCGCTGATTTTCCGCTCAATGTGCAAAGATTAAAATAAATATGCTTGGCGGCGTCCAAAAACCGCTGTTCATTATCTATATATTGATATTCGCCTTCAAGACGGTTATCGATCCATTTTCCTGTCATAATATCGGGCTGGCTTATCACTTCGGCGTGCCCCACCTTCGGGATAAGGGATTCATTGCTTAAGGAATTCCAGTCTTCATTCAAACCGCTAAAGTTTTGGTGCGCCCATGAGTCGGTATATGTGTGTAAAGCAATACCGATTCGATAGAGATTTTTTGTTGCCAGCGCTTTTTTTAATAGTTCGCTAACAGGCCGTGAGCCCGGGGTGCAGTTATAGGGATTGGTTTTTTTATCTTTGCGCCGCGAGCCCATATAATCAGTATCTCCCGGAAAAAAATGGAAGGGTATATAGACATTTTTAGGAAACCAGTCACTCCACCAGCCGTAATTATGAGTAACAATGGTCTCATAGACAAGGCCGTCATCCCTGACTACATAGTGAACAATATTATTATCTACATATTGAGAAGAATAAGCGATGGTAATACAGTCAGGTTCGTCTATGCCTGCCTCTTTACAGAGGATATAGAGGATGTAATAGTGAAACTCTATATTCATAGTACTAATGTAGTAAGCGGTCTCTTTATAATCAATATCAATTATTCCAATAATTTTAAAATAATTTGACTAAAACCGATAACCGCTCCCAAAAGTGCTCCAAACACATTTATCCATTTTAAGTGTCTGGCAATAACCATTAAGAGTAAATTTTCCACATCGGCTACATCAAGCTGATTAATTTTATTCTCCACCAATTCCCGGATGTTCAGACTTTGAATCATCTCCGGCAGTCTTGAGGCAAGCATTGAATTAATGGATGTTAAAAGAAAGTTGTTTATTTCCTGCCGGCGTGTGTCGTCTATCCCAAAAAAGTCACCCAGAGTTACCTGCTGCCGTTGATCAGTCAGAGTAAAGAGGAGGGAGCTGATTTTTTGTGCCGTGCCTTCTGCAAATTCATCTTTTTTTAACATATTTAAAATGAAGTCGGTAATATGTTCTTTTTCAATTCCCAAGTAATTGTGAAGCAGGTCTCCGGCTGAGAGGGAGCTGTGCTGCTCCAGGTATTGTTTTATTTTCTGAAACAGCTGCTTGTCGCTTTCTTGTTCCCGTAAATACTCCCAGATTTTTTTTATCAGAGTTTCGATTTTAGACATGAGCTTTACAGAAGAGCTCTTAAAAAGATTTTTAAACTCTTTTTCTCTCCAGTTTAAAAACGCCTCTTCTACAATATTTACTACCCGATCTCTCTGTATACTGTCGTTTAAGAGCTCTTCGAAATAATTAAGCACGTCATCGACAATCGCGGGCATTTTTTCCTGAAGCGTTGAATCATATTGAGCCACGGATACAATCAGACGTTGAAAAAGGTTAAGTTTTTCCAGAATTTTGCTTACCAGCTGCTTGCCTTTTGTTTCCAATTCCGTTCTGATATGCGCCTGCCTTAACCAGCTGATAAGAGAACTGCTTAGAGCGGGAAGCGCGGACCTAAACAGCTGACTTATGACATAAACTAATTCTTTGGGAATAAAAGATGCGATAGTCTTATTGCCGGATTTCTGTTTTTTTATCCAGTTCTGAATTCTTTTTATAAGCCGGTCCCTAAAATCATCTTCTATTATTACGGTATGTAATTTTGCAGCCAGATACTGCTCAAGTCCTAGTTCATCGGTAATCGTAACCAGCTTCTTGTCTGCAACAGTTGTAAGCAGGTTTAAAAGCAGCTTGTGGGCGATATTAAAAAAACTTTCTGATGTTAAAAAATTTTTAAGTGTTTTTATAATAAAATCTTCGAACGTACCCCCAATAATGGGTACGGCATGTTCTTTGATCTGCTTAAGCGGTTTGTCAAGTAATGATGCTGTGGCATCAACTATGGCTTTTTCCAATGCGGATTGAAAATGAGGGAGCTTAAGCTGGGTACTTACCGCGTCTTTGGTAATAAGCTGTTCGGACACCATACGGCCTATGCTTTCTGCGAGTTTGTAACGCTGCTTGGGTATAATACCCGGAGTAAGGGGAATGCGTATGCCGAAAATCCGCTTTTCTGTCAGGGGGCGAAAGAGCATTTTTATAGCAATAGCATTGGTAATGTAACCGATAATCGCCCCGACAAGAGGGGGTAAAACCCAAGGGAGTATTTGAAGGAGATTTTCACTTGTCATTGCAGCTCTTTCGCGTGGTTCTGTGCTTCCGACCTGGAGTTGAAAAAATCCAAGTGAGCACCAAATACCCAGCCTCGCACACCCTGATCTTCAATCTGATACCAATAATCCTGTTCTTGTCCGAGGAGTTCTTTATTTTCAGTCTGTGAAATAATACGAACCACGGCGCCCATACCGGTTGATGAAAGCATTTCAGAATCAGCAGCGGGTTTGGCTCGTATCCGGAGATAGTCAATTTTAACCACAGCCCACCGTGAATGAGCAGATATAATGGGAGTAGAGGGGAGTGAGATATTTTGTGCTGTCCTGTCCTCACCACAGGAAGAGAAAATTATAAAGAGGAGGATGCATGCTATTTTTAGTATTTTTATATACTTAATCATTTATTCCTCTATCAAAAAATATTATGTTACTAAAACATCTTTTTGACTTTGTCTATTTCATCGCGGATAACAGCTGCGCGTTCAAATTCCAAGTCCTTGGCCAGCTCCATCATTTCATTTTCCAGAAGCTTTAGGTATGCGTTTCTCTGCTTGGGTATAAGGATATTATAACTCTGCTTCATCATATCTAAGTTAAACTTCTCGGAAGCTTGTTTTTCCTGCTGTTTGCGGATCAGAATATCCTGTATCGCTTTGGAAATGGTTTTGGGAGTAATACCGTGCGCTTTATTATAGTCCGCTTGGACGCGGCGGCGACGGTCGGTTTCCTCAATAGCCTCGCGCATAGCGGAGCTGTGTTGGTCGGCATACATAATTACCTTTCCGTTTACATTACGGGACGCTCTGCCAATAATTTGAATAAGCGAAGTGGTAGAGCGTAAAAAACCTATTTTATCAGCATCCAAAATAGCAATAAAGGACACCTCGGGCAGATCCAGACCTTCGCGCAGCAGATTTATCCCCACGAGTACATCGCACTCTCCCATACGCAGGGATTTTAAAATTTCAACCCGTTCGATTGTTTCTATTTCAGAGTGAAGATAACGCACTTTTAGCCCCAGCTCAAGCAGATAGTCGCTGAGATCTTCAGCCATCTTTTTGGTAAGGGTAGTAATCAGACTTCTTTCCCCCTGCTTGATTCTCTGTCTAATCTCTTTATAAATATCCTCGATCTGTCCCTTGGTAGGACGGATCTCAATTTCCGGATCCAAAAGGCCGGTAGGGCGAATAAGCTGTTCTACTATCTGGGAAGATTTTTCAATCTCGAACTTTTGGGGAGTGGCCGTTACAAAAATACTTCGGATTACCAGGTTTTCGAACTCTTTAAAATGCAGTGGTCTGTTGTCCAGTGCTGACGGTAATCTGAAACCGTAATCTACCAGTGACTGTTTGCGGGAACGGTCGCCTTCATACATACCTCCGATTTGAGGAACCGCAACATGGGCTTCATCGATGAATGTCAGGAAGGGTTGCGGAAAGAAATCTATCAGCACTGCCGGCCGCTCGCCCTGTTTTCTGCCGCTTAAATGACGCGAATAATTTTCTATCCCCGCGCAGTAACCTATTTCCTGCAGCATCTCCAAATCATATTCGGTTCGTGTTTTTAAACGCTCGGCTTCCAAAAGCTTTTCTGAAGCAAGCAGCTCCCTGTAACGTAGTTTTAATTCTTCTTTAATATTACCGATGGCGTTTTGTACCCGCTCTTCGGGAAGCACAAAGTACTTTGCAGGGTAAATAATGCAGGCATCCAGCTCTTCCAGCACTTCACCGGTCAGCGGATTTATCGTACGAATGCGCTCTACTTGATCACCGAAGAATTCCAGACGCAGGGCGTCCTTGGAGTATGAGAGAAAAACTTCGATAATATCACCGCGTACTCTAAAACTGCCTCGTTCCAAAACAGCATCGTTACGGTTATATTGAAGTGCAATAAGTTTTTTTAAGAGATCACGGTAGTTGTAATGAGAATTACGCTTGATTTCCACGCGCATGCCTTTATAATCCTGAGGGTTACCGATTCCGTAAATACAGGATACGGAGGCAACCACAATTACATCATTGCGGCTTAGAAGCGAAGCGGCAGTGGAAAGACGCATGCGGTCGATTTCCTGATTAATTGAAGCGTCTTTTTCAATATAAAGATCTTGTTTGGCCACATATGCTTCAGGCTGGTAGTAATCGTAGTAGGATACAAAGTATTCCACCGCATTATCAGGAAAAAAGCTGCAGAACTCACGGTAGAGCTGGGCGGCGAGTGTCTTATTATGTGACATAATCAGGGTAGGCAGCTGCACCTGTTCAATGATTTTTGCCATAGTGTAGGTTTTACCGGAACCGGTTACGCCCTTAAGGGTTTGGAAAGCCAGGCCTTTTTTTACTCCCTCGCTTAAGGCTCGAATTGCCTGAGCTTGATCGCCTGCGGGAGAAAATGAAGATACTACCTTAAAATTAATAAGCCCTTTCCTTTCTGCCTGTCAATTGAAAAATTGTGAACGTGAAACAAGTTTTACCGAAAAGGTTTTGCTTGTTCCGTTACGTACTGCTTTTACGCTTACGACTTCACCCGGTTTATTATCTTCCAAGGCGGCGTAAAGGTCAGCCAAAGAGGTTATCGCAAGGTTGTCAACCTCCACGATTATATCTCCACCCAGATAAATCACGCTTCGCCTATAGCGCACAGCCTTGTTTTTGTCACCGCCTTTTAAGCCTGCCCGGCTGGCGTCACCACCTGTGGTAACTTCGGAAATAAGAATACCCTGTTTAACCGGGAGTTTGGCATAATCAACCAGAGCGGGAAACAGCTGAACCGGAACAATATCAATCCAACCTCTGTTTACTTTTCCGGATTGAATGAGCTCCGGAATTACCCGCTTGGCAATATCAATTGGAACTGCAAATCCGATTCCTACCGAGCCGCCCGAAGGAGAATAAATAATGGTATTGATACCGATCATCTCGCCTTTGGAATTTAAAAGCGGCCCTCCTGAGTTTCCGGGATTAATCGAAGCATCGGTCTGAATCATTTCCCTTATCACATACGTAGAATTGAGTTTAATGGGCCTGCCAACTCCTGAGACAATACCCGTCGTGAGAGTGCGTTCCAGACCAAACGGATTGCCGATGGCCAATACTTTTTGTCCCACTAATAAGGTGGATGAGTTGCCGAGTGGAATGGTCATAAGCTGTTTGCCTTTGGGGTCGAATTTAATGACTGCTAAATCATTTTCCGGGTCTACACCCACTATACTTCCTTCATATTCCGTACCGTCGGATAGAGTAATAAAAAGCTGCTCCGCATCCTTTACCACATGATAATTAGTTATAACATGCCCCTGCTGATCGATAATAGAACCCGAGCCTGTGCCAGCCTGCGGTACGGGTTCCAAAAACCAGTTATATCCGTAAGAAACCGAGGTAATGTTTACCACAGCCTCATTTAATACTTTATAAATCCGGATGTTTTCTTTTTCATCCTCCGATATATCGGAAATATCAATATAATCATTGTTGGCAAGTTCCAGGTTTGTGCTGTCTGTTCCCTGGTTATTAAACAATTCATTATTATATCTCTGTGAATTTGAATTAAAAAAAGGCAGAGTTACAAAACCAAAGATGATTCCTAATATAACAAAAACAGCAACGCTTATTCCTGCGGCCATTGCCAAATACTTTCTGCTGTACAGTTTCATTTATATACTCCTCATTTTTACAAACGAAAAAGTCACCGCCATAGGTGGTGGCTTTTTCTTATAAAGAATATACTAAGAACTTCATCCATTTTCTACACTGTTTTTTCAATTTAAGCAACTTTAAAGCACTCATCCGGTAATCAATGAAATCTGTGGTTTCATATTGAGAATTCCTATCCAGGAGTAAATGAATCTTGACAGGGGCTTATAAGATGTCTTACTATTAGGAAGACATTAGATGCAAAGGAGCAACAATGAAGTCTAACTTGTTATTACTTCATATTTTCTTATTAGCGGCTGTCCCGGTTTTACTCGGCGGCAGTATGTCCCCGGCAGATACAGCAGATAAATATCCGCAAATGCATATTACTGATACTCCTGTAAGCGAGAATATTTTGGTTGAATGGTCCGGTGATGTTTCCAAACTGCAGATTATCGCTACCTGGATTAATACGGAATATAATAATGAGGGTCGTTCGGCGAGAGTAGATTATCTTGCAAATTCCGACGGTACTATTTCTTATACTGCCTATGATAAGGTTGACGGTTCGGGTAATGTGTATAAGGGAACAATTAAATACATCGAGCGCTGGACTGATGCGGAGGGCAGGCAGTACGGTAAGAGCATTGTGACATTAGACATCGGGATGTCATGGGAAACCTTAGATCGGATCAGCGCTGATGGAAAAACCCTTGAAGTTCAGTCCGGTGTAGACAAGATTGATCCCCAAGGCCCGCGGTATTCGGTTTATTACCGCGAACAGTAAAATGTGCCACAGTATATCAAAGACAAGAGCAGGCAAAACAGGGTGTGCTTGACCTGCGCTCATGGGATCTAAAAGAGCAGGGGATTTCCTTCCGATTGGGACGGCATAGAAAACATAAATCCTAAATTGAGCGATTTTCAAATTGATTTTACATTTGCCTGCTAATAATCCAGATTGCTCATATTTTCTTCTTTAAGTTCTGTACATTTCGGTAAGAAAATTAATGACGCTTGTATTTCACTCAATTTAATGTTCTGGAGTATAGTCTCGAACCGGCTTTATTACCTTTTGAGACACAACTCTATACCTTTTAAAAAGGAAGGAGTTTCTTTTCTTTCACTATTAAGTTTGTTGTTATGTTACAAGCACAATTGGCATAGCGGAGATGCTTCGTTCCCAGATAAGATCAAGCCGCAGGGCTTTACGTATGGCGCCGGTAACTTTTAAAATAATCTGTCTGCCGGTTCGGATAATTTTGCCGGCAATATCAAGATAGCTTCTGCGGAATGTTGTCGCGTACCACACAGGCGAAACTACATCAGAACCCATGTCCTGCTTAAATGACTCAAAAATAAAAAACGAAATAACCATAAGGTAGTAAAAAGCTGTGTTCGATGAAAAATGTGTAAATGGAAGTTGTTCACTGCCGAAATCCTTCAAACCTCGATTGACCAATTCATCACGGCCTCTCTGATGGTACACTGTTATAATTGCCTGAGGGCTAATATGAGTTGCGCTCGAATCCTTTAAAGCAAGAATAGATTCTGTAATCTCATTATTTAAACCGAGGTTTGTATAGATTAAAGTTTCAGGACGCGCTAACTCCAGAAAAACTTGGCCGCAATCGTCAGCAATAGGCTTTGTGTAGATGACCCTCATGAACCGCTCCCAACTGCTCCGTCGATCGCCAAACTCAGTGAAAAACCAGGTATTTCCGGCACTTTTATATTCGTCAAAACACTCATCCGGCATTCCATTGATGAAATATTTGATATCCTGATACATTTTTCCGCCAACGATTATACCTATTCCCAAATCTTCACATAGCCAGATCAATTGTTGATCAAAGAATCCGG
Source organism: uncultured Spirochaetaceae bacterium (assembly GCA_964514135.1). Taxonomy (GTDB): domain Bacteria; phylum Spirochaetota; class Spirochaetia; order SZUA-6; family RPPD01; genus JAFGGG01. The sequence goes on from CAZEPL010000058.1 coordinate 26,001, forward strand.
CATCGGCTAATAAAACAATGGGTACTGAAGGGCTATAATTCTTACG
>CAZEPL010000059.1:0-25699 GCA_964514135.1 uncultured Spirochaetaceae bacterium
TATTGCCAAAGATTCCTTTTTGCAATAAGCTCTTTCAATAAAAAGCAAAAGGGGGTTAGTTTTTATGACTCAAGACCGAGATATTATTATTGCCGGCGCGGGCGCAGCCGGCCTCTCAGCTGCACAATATGCTGCCCGCTCAAACTTAAACACATTGGTGATAGAAGAAATGGCTTCGGGCGGTCAAGCCCTGATTATCGATCGTCTTGAAAACTATCCCGGCTTCCCGGAACCCATAAACGGCTATGAGTTTGCTGTGAAGATGGAGACGCAGGCCAAAAAATTCGGAGCGGACTTTATAAATGCAAGTATTCAATCAATAAAAAAAGAAAACACTCTATTCACTGTTTTAACCAACAGCGGTCAGTTCAAAGCTCGCGTAGTAATTGTTGCTACCGGTGCAAAACATAAAACACTTGATGTACCCGGAGAAAAGGAATACGCAGGTAAGGGAGTATCGTATTGTGCAACCTGCGACGGACCATTTTTTAAAAATAAAAAAATGCTTGTGGTCGGAGGCGGCGATGCCGCCTGTGATGAATCTATGTTCCTTGCCAAATTATCTGCTAAAATTATTCTTATTCACCGCAGAGACAGGTTCCGTGCTCAAAAGGCGCTGGCACAAAGAGTGCTTAATAATCCCAATATTGAAGTTCGTTTTAATACCGAGCTAAAACAAATATCCGGCGATACCCAGGTAACTGAAGTCAAGCTTTTCCGCAATGACCAGAACAGCACATATAAAGAAGATATAGCTGTGGTATTTGTTTTTATCGGATCAATTCCACAAACAGCTATTGTCCCGGACGCTTCACTAAATGAAGAAGGTTATATAATAACAAATAATAAAATGGAAACCAATATCCCCGGCCTCTATGCCGTAGGAGATGTGCGTGCAACGCCCTTTAGACAGCTTGTGGTAGCCGCCTCCGAAGGAGCAATCGCCGCACATGCCTCTTCCCGGTATATAGATGCCTTACGGGGACAGGCTTATGAATAAGATAATGAATATACTTTCTATTTTCTGTATTTTCTTTGTTTCTGCGGTGAATCCTCCAAATTTTTGGGATGAAAAACCCGATAGCGAATTAATTAACGATCTTATCAATACCATGACGGATGAGGAGCTATTAGGACAAGTTTTTTTTATAGGTTATCAAGGAACCTCTCCCCCGGAGTCTCTTTTTACCTGGATCAGACAGCGCAATCTTGGCGGTGTAAAAATATTCACTCGAAATGTGAGCACTCTTCCTTCATTAGCTGCCGATATTAAACGGATACAGCAGCTTAGTCAAAAAAACCATCTACAGATTCCTCTGTTTATAGCAACAGACCAAGAAGGAGGATGGGTAAGTCATATTCGGAAAGGCTTTTCAACTACCGGCGGTAATCTAGCTTTGGGAGCTGCAGGTATCCCCCATGATGCTTTTTTAACCGGATATTATATAGGCAGCGAACTAAGAACATTGGGTATCAATATGAATTTCGCCCCGAACTTAGATATCTATTCTAATCCCGATACCTGGGTTATCGGTCCCCGTGCTTTTTCTTCGGATCCCCGCAAAGTCGGTTTGCTTGGGCTTGCTTATCTAAAAGGCCAGGAAAAGGCAGGGATAATCGCTACCGCTAAACACTTTCCGGGACATGGAGGAACGGATCTTGATTCACACGGGTACCTGCCGAAAATCGATATTAGTTTTAAAGAGCTCTGGGAGAGAGATATGCTTCCCTATCGCTTTGTTATTAAAGAAGGAATACAAGCTATTATGACGGCTCACTTAGCCTTTCCACAGATAACTGGTAATACGGAGCCGGCTACCCTTTCTGAATTTTTTATAAATGAAGTATTGCGAAAGAAACTCCAGTTTACGGGGATTGTCATTACCGATGACCTGGAGATGTGGGGTGTGAGGATTAATGGCGATAATATCCCTGCTGTTTGTCAAAAAGCATTACAAGCGGGAAACGATATGCTTTTGGTTTCTCATACACCGGATGTTCAGGAACAGGCCTGGGCAAGACTTATCCGCTTAATTAAATCGGATAAAAGTTTCAAGCAAAGAGTAAGGCAAGCGGTAAAAAGAATTTTACAGGTAAAACTCAAAGCATTTAAAGGGAAGAATGCTTTTCCCTTTATTCCGGATGTGGAAAAAGTAGCAGACAATATACCGGCAAAAAATGCAAATCAATTTTTCTTTGATTCCAGCTGCCGCAGTATAACTATCATACGGGGAGCAGATATTCCATATAAACCACAACCGGATGAGAAAATTTTAATTGTGGGGCAGTACCATGATTTTTTACAGCAGGGAGTAAAACGTTATCCCCAAGCTGCTACACTTTATATCTCCTGGGCGCCGCAATATTATGCCATGGAAAATGATATAAAAAGAGTCACGGGAGCTGCCAAAGCGTATGATACCGTAATCTTTTGTCTTTCCAGCCCGAGCACCCTGGAGATACTGGAAGCATTAAGAAATTTGAAAAAGAAAATAATCGTAATTTCCGCGCTTACACCCGTCTACCTCCTGCACACTCCGTGGGTAAAATCAGCTATTGCAGTTTACGGAGAATCTACCGAATCCTTTTCTGCGGGATTCGCCGTCATGGCCGGCGACTTTAACCCCGAAGGCAAGCTCCCGGTCGATTTTTTAAAGCAACAAGAGGAATAGGAACCAAGTGAGTTGGCAGAAGCTTGAATTAATTGATTTAGGATTATTAGAAAATTTCTTAATTAAAAATGAAATCGAATGCGTTACCTTTAGTGCCTGGTTGAAAGAAAAAATCATCTCTCAGGCTCATTTACATAAAGACCTTTCTATTTATATAAGTAAAAACAAAAATCATCTCGTGGGCGCCGATTCCATACATGAAGCGGTACTTATTACCGAATACGGGATGATCTGTCCGATCATACAAAAAAATTCAAGCGCTTATCCGCACAGACTGCAGCGACTTTCTCAGCTTATCCACCAGACACCATACGCACTCTCTTCGATTATGGGTTTGGAAGCTACCGTAGAGATAGTAGAAAAATTACTGATTAATCGAATTGTAAAGTCCAGAGTTGATTATTATCTTATGGTTTTGGATAAGGCTCATTTTCATGGTAATTCATTTAGCCTTGCTGAAGATATTACCATCCGTAAAGCCAAAACATCCGATGCCGCTGTACTTTTTGATATACAGAAACTGTATGAGCTGGAGGAAGTATGTCTTAATCCCTACCTTTTTGATGATAGTGCCTGTCTGGTGCTTTTAAAAAATAACTTGAGAAAGGAAATGATTTTCCTTGCTGAAAAAAACGGAAGGCCCTTTGCCAAAGCCGGAACAAACGCCAGAGGTTATAATGTATATCAGATCGGGGGTGTGTTTACCCGTCATGAGTATAGACGCCACGGTATTGCCCACATTTTAATGCTCGAATTATTAAAACATATCTTCCGCTTGGAAAAAAAAGCCTGTCTATTTGTAAAAAAGATTAACAAACCTGCTCTTATGCTTTATAAAAAATTGGGTTTTAGAATAGTTGCGAACTTTCGGATTACCTATATTTAATTGTCACATAAAGGAGCTTCTTGCAAAAATGTTATTTTTGCAAGAAGCTCCTAAAATGGAAATTGCTAAATTATTATGGTATAAAGAATAAGTATTTTACTAACTTAATATATTTTGAGTTTTGCAATTTCCTCAAAGATTAAGCAATTTAGCTGTTTTCTAAAGCCATGAACACAACATCATCCGTAAACTCATTATTACCTTTCCAGACGGTAATTTCTTTTTCCAAAGTACTCAGTAATTCGTCTATGGAGTTATTTTTAAACTTCTCCAATATATTAATCAGTTTTTCACGGGTGAATCGTTTACCGTCTCTATTCTGCATTTCAACAAGGCCGTCGGAATAAAGAAACAGGCGGTCTCCCTTCTTAAACTCTAATGATACTTCATTTAATTCAATATCGGCGGCCAGGCCGATAGCATACCCTTCCGATTCCACATTTATAACAGTCGCGTTCTTTCTCTGGTACAGGGCAAAAGGATGTCCGGCCCGTGCCATACGAATCTGCTGGGATTTAATATTTATAACACCGTAGATAATAGTAAAAAAAGGATTATTATTAGCTTCGAAAAAAAACTGTTTATTAAGACGGGAAATAACTTCTGCGGGACTTAAGATGGTAGGCAGCAAATCGTCCTTCCTGCGAAAAGTTTGATGCTGTACACTCTCATCCCGTCTTCTTAAGATTCCTCCTTTTTCCATATCGGGCGAAAGATATTTGTGTAGAGTAAAGGCAAACAATGTAGCCGAAAAACCGTGACCCATCACATCCAAAATAAAAAAGCCAAGATGATTTTCATCTATAGTAAAAAAGTTTATAAGATCACCCGAACCGAAAACACTGGGGAAAAAAAGCCAGTTCATATTAATTCCGGCAAGAGTTTTTTCGTTTGCAGGAAGCAGGCTCTTTTGAATTTTAAACGGCATTTCCAATTCATTTTTAAGCATATCCTGATTAAAGTTCTGCATTTCCCTGTTTTTAAAAACTATTATTGTCCCAATGGTTATACCGGTATCGTTTTTCAAAGGTGCGACGGTATAGTCGATTATTTCTTCCGTATTATCTTTCGTAATAAGGATATAGTTTCTTTTATCTACAATAACCCCGTCCACTATTGCCTTTAAAAAAGGTATTTCTTCAGGCGTATGTTTTTCCACATCCACAATTTTAAACACCTCATTCAAGTGTTTACCTATAACTTCTGCCTGTTCCCACTTTAGAATTGATTCGGCATATGAGTTAATAAAGCGGATTTCCCCCTTAGTATCTAACACAATCACTCCTTCTGCCAAAGAGCGTAAAATAATGGAAAGCCAATCTCTATTAATTCGTACCTTTTTTTCTTCTTTGGCCTTGTATAAGGCAATCTCAATCGTAGCTTTAAGTGCTCTCTCTTCAAATGGCTTTAAAATGTACCCGTAGGATTCGGTTACTTTTGCTCTCTGTAAAGTCTTTTCATCCGAATGTGCGGTAAGGAAAATAACCGGTACATTAAATATTTTTCTTATCTGTTCGGCAGCCTCTATACCGTCTACCGATCCTTCCAGGCGGATATCCATTAATACCAGATCCGGTCTGTCGATCATCACCCGCTCAACCGCCTCTCTACCCGAAGAGAGTACATAGGGCACTTCATAACCCATGTTTTCCAATCCCTCTTTAATTTCTAATGCGACAATCCCTTCATCTTCCACTACCATGATTTGGGGTTTATCCATGTATTAACTCCTTAATACAAAATACTCATCTTTATTTACTTAGATGCTGCTTCTCTTCTTAAATTATATTTACTAAAATATTTACTGTCAAATGTAATTCTGTGCCGGCAGAATATAATCATGCTTTTAATTCTTTTGCTGGACGACCGTATATTAAAAATATTTTAAACTGCAATATCATAAAAGATATGAGAATCTTACTACAAACCTGAGAAGCGAAGGTTTGTCGATGTAAGATTCCATTATGTATATTGTACCTTCCACGCCAATCGACAAGATACTGCTTTCCGTGAGTGCTATTCCCAGTTCTGCCTGAGGCTCTAGTTTGAATTCAGGCTGAGGATAAAGACCGCTATTCATTATATCGGCGGATACTCCCAAGGTAAGGATAAGATCATCGCTGAAATACCACAGCATTTCCAGTTCTGCGAAATAACGTTGGTATTCAGCTTCTGTTAAGAACCAATGCACACCGGCGGCAAACTCAAACGAAAGCAGGGGATCAGGATACCAGGAAAGCTCATATTCGGCTATAAGATACAGAGGATAATCCCCGTTCTCCAAATCAACTCCTACTCCGATCATCGGTTTGTTTAATAGTGTGTCCAGGCTAAAAGCCACCCCCGCCCGGGCTTCATAGTATTCTATGAGAGATTCGACCGGCAGATAAGAAATTGTATGTGAGGTGAAAATCGTATAATCAATAGTACCGTATGACAGATAGAGCTCAGGCAGCAGATCAAGATAAATCTCCTGGTTTGTTTCGGCCATAAAGGTGGATTCAACTCCTAATCTGACCAGAAAGTTTTCAGAGCGATAACTTACATCTATGGCTGCGTTCAGCTCTCCGTAAACCTCATCTCTTATGGTATTGTAGCGGATGTGCCCCAAAGATTCCAAGAACAGACTTATGCTTTCGGAAATAAAATTATAGGTATCCCAACCCAGCATTGCGCCAAACTCCGGTTCGAGTAAAGCCTGTTCATCCAGCTGAGAAGCGAGAGACGATTCGGTGAGTAAAAGCAGATCGCCAAAACAGGGAACTGCGGTCAAGAGGATGATAAGCAGGAATGCAGCACATACTCTCATCTTTTTGACCTCCTGCTCAGTTCTTCTTCGATTTGCAGGATTCCTCCCCCACGCTTTAAGATGTTAACCACCAAGGAAAACATTTCCTGGTCGCTCATCCTTCTGAATTTTGCCTTTACAAAAAGAGAGGTAATTATAGGATAGTTTGTGTAGTTGAGCGCACTGTTTAATAGCACTTTGGTTAAGGTCAGGAGCTTACTTTCACCGAGCCCGGTTACGGTTTTTAATTTAAGTATGGTAGTGCCGAGCGATTGGAATACCCTCACCGCTTGTTTTTTACCCTTGGCCCCTCGAAGCATGGGTTCAAGCAGATCTTCGCTTAATCCCCCTAGGAAAAACAGACTTATGCTATTGTAGAGCTCATTCTTCTCGCTTTCGCTGTCAAAAGTAAACTGTATTTTTTTTAGCAGTGAGAAAGCCTGCTTGATACGGAGCGCCTCATTTTTTATTCCTGTTAGTAATCTTTCAGGGCTCACTTTTTTAGCTAAACCTTCTTTGAGCTTGTCCAATAGACTTGCAATCGGCAAGCCCTGTTGTTCCAGTTCAATGAAAACAGACATCAAAGGAGCATATATCTGGCCGTATTCACTTTGCCGCTGCTCTTGACTAAAGAGTGTATCTATAATACCGGAAATATCTTCGGAAAATGCTTGAGACAAACCCATAAAAAGAGAAAAAAAAAGCAAGCCGATTATAAAGTAGTTTCTTGTGCTCATGAAAGACAGCTCATCTTCCTCTCTTTTGGGTAATGGTTTAATTTTTCTGTTTCCCGCGTATGTTTTTTAGATACACTTTTTTATTTTCTGGCATTTGTCTACTTTTTTTTCTTCTTTTCTATTATTTCCTTTTCCTTTTTTTCTTTGATTTTATCTTTAACCTCTTTTATTTTTTTATCCTTTTTTTCTTTAACCGCTTTTATGTCGGCTTTGTCTTTAATCTTTATTGCGGATATGACCTTGGTCTTAACACTCTTATTTTTGCTTAAGGATAACTCCCGCTTAAGTTCCATTTCCACCCTGCTGTATGATTTTCCTCTGCGTAATTCAAGATCGTATTTTTTGGCCAGATCCAATACCTTGTCGAGAGCCTTTTTACGGTCCTGGGGCAGTGAATCCCGGTCGATCCGGCTCAATACAAACTTCAATGTTGCAAGCGGTACTTTAGCTGCTTTGACTTTTTGGCTGAGCTCCTCATAAATTTCTTGCTCCCACTGTGAGGAATTCTGTATACTTTCTGTTTTTTCTTCACTTTTAGCACTGTCTTCACTAGTGTCTGCGCTTAACGGGAAACCCATTATGAGAAAGATTAATAATGCAAATACTCCGACCCTGCTCAACCTTACCTCCTTAACAGAAATTGAATGAGAGCATACACTCCCTTGCGTAGTTTTGTATCATATTTCTTGGCCCAGTGAAATACCTTTTCTGCTGCTGCTTTCGGGCTTTTGGGCAGCAGCCTGACACTCACCTTCTTAAAGATCATGATAAGAGTGGTTCTGGGTATTTGAGAGTTCATCATTCTATTTGTAAGCTCATATAAAAATTCCCGCTTCCATTCGAGAAAGCTTTGTATGCCCTCTGTGCTCTTTTGCTTAAGCAAGCTGCTTTCAGCACCATTGGCATACAAACAGGTACCTATCATGAGAAAAACTATATATAATAGAGCCGCCCTTTTCATAGGCACGCCTCCTTATAATTGAAGGATAGAGCTTGCACCTCCAAATCCATCATCCACTTCATATGGTGAATTCGGATCGGCAATGCTCTGCTTACCATTTATTATAAAATTGTATTTATATACTTTTCCCTTTTCCAGCTTTACCGCTGTTTTCCAAACCCCACTGTTATCCGGCCCCTCCATGGCGATTCTATGTTTTTCCCACTCGGTAAAATCACCCATCAATTCCACAGTACGCGCTTCAGGGGCAACCAGGGTGAACTCAACCTGTACCATGTGTTCTTCCAAACCGGGCTGAAGCAGAAAAAGCATCAACACCCCTGACAATACAGCTATTCCCATAACCAAAGCTCCTATAATAACAGGAGCGGCTCTCCTCTTTTTCTCTGTTTTTAATAACTTTTTCTTTATTTTTTTAAGATCAGGTACGTCATCATCCAGCGCCAGTGCTAAACCTGATTCACCGTCGCCATCCCTAAAGATAAAAGGCAGGAGTACCGAATAGCTTTTTTTGCAGGCTTTGCACGATTCAATATGGACTTCCAGTTGAGGAATAATACTGTCGTCCAGGCCTCCTGATTTTTCCCAGGTTTTCATCGCGTCCTGGACCTGCCTGCAGTCCATCTACTCTTCCTCTTATAATATACTAAATTTTCTGCAAAATTTCCAGACTTTTTATTATAGTCCACCGCCATAGGTGGTGGCTTTTTCGGAAGTTAAAACATCATTGATAGTCTATGATACGCTCCTTGTCAAGAGTTCCTTTAAATGTTTTCTGGCAATCTGCAGCTGAGACTGCACATTTTCCGTACTGATCCCCAAAGCTTCGCTTACTTCTGAAATCGATTTTCCGTCCAAATAATAGAGAACGGTCGTCTCTCTCACTCTTTTAGGGAGTTCGCTCAAGGCGGTTTGTATCCGCTGCAGCATCTCCTGCTGTTCCGCATGTATTTCGCTCCAGGGCTGTTCTTTAGCAAAAATAATTCTTACTTCTGTTCCTCTGTTTTGTTTAACCTCCATAGTGCTTTTAAGCTGTTTTACCAATGTGGTTATTATCTTCATACCTAAAGTATCCATATTATTAATATCCATATTGTTCGGTATCCCGATGCCGTTATCGCGTATAATGAGAGCTAAATCTTCACCCTGTGCAATAAGCTTTATCACAATCTCGTTCTCCACACCTGCTTTCCTTTTGAAACTCTGGGGAAACGCATGCTTAATCGAGTTGGATACCAACTCATTAATAATCAAACCGCACAGGATGCTGCGGTTGAGATCCAAATATATGTTCTCCACATGCACACGCAGGGTAATTCTATTGCCTTTGTCCTCAAAAGAATGCAGAAGAAAATGTGCTAAATCATTAATATAATCCGCAATATTGGTATTGGTTAAATCCTCACCTTTATAGAGCTTCTCATGAATCATACCTATAGAACGGATGCGATTGACGGTACTGCGAAATACCTCACGCATACGCTCATCTTCGAAATAGCGTTTTTGCAAATTAAGCAAGCTGATAATTATCTGCAGGTTGTTTTTCACCCTGTGGTGTATTTCACCAATTAGAATGTTTTTCTCATCCAATGCGGTGTTTATCATCCTTTCCGCTTTTCTTCTTTGGGTAATCTCATCGATTAATGCCTGATTGGAATCCTTCAACACTTCATTAATATTCTTAAGCTCCTGCACGCGGGAGACTACCTCCCGCTCAATCTGCTTGCGGATCTGCTTTAAATTCTTCTCTGTAACCTCTAGTTGGGAGATATCATGGAAAATAAGTATCTTGCCCTTTTCTCTCTGCAGCCAGCTTATGATGGGAAGAATATTCAGGTCATATGTTACGGATAAATAGAGCACAACCTGTCTGTGAAAAGAGAAATCCGTGAGTGATTTCTCCAAATGGAACAACTTAGGGAAAATAGTCTTAAATTGAGCGCCCATAATTCGATCGGGTTCGAGATCAAGCAGTGTCTGCATCTTGGGATTTACAAACACAATCTGAAGCTTGCTATTTGTCACCACTACAGGATCATTGAGTTTATATAAAAAATCTTTATAGGGTATAACTTCTCCAAAAGGGTAGTAAAAGAAGATGAAATAGAAAAATACGAGTGTAAGCAGTGAAAAATGAAGTGAAAATAAATCCGGAATAATTATTGAACCGGTGATAAAGAAATCAAGCACAAATACTACAAGCGGCAGACCATAGACACAGCTGAAAATTCCTGCATGCTTTTTGCTAAAAAGCTCCTGTGTCACCAACCTCTTTATATAAACATAAATTCCCACGTACGCGCTAATAAATGCATAAAAGACAACTAAATAAAATCCAAGCCCGTAATCCGCTCCCATGATTTTAGAGCCTTCCTTAGTATCCGTAACATGCCACAGAAGTTCGTGTATGCTGTTTGTAGCAATAAGCACACTCAATAAACAGACAGGAATGAAGAAAAACATTAATACCCGCAGGTTAATGCTTTTACCCGCGAATAAAAAACTGAAACAAAAACAAAACCACGTTGTACTTACAAAGAGAACAGCAATAGTATTGAGTGAAATAAGGAGTATGCTTTGATTAAAATCAGGTATAAGCTGTTCCGCTATTTTTGAAATTATTAATATAATTGAAGATAATAAAAACACAAGATGAAGCAGGGATGATAGGCTTTTTTTAAGCACAATGAAGCTACTGCTCATTTTACAGAGTATTATACCCGTTATAAAAAAGGCTGATCCCAATAAAACAACACCCACCGGGGATTTATCTTCCTTTCGTATAATTTATCCGCATCGCGAAGTCAACTTTTACACATTATATTATAACAAAAAGCCTATGAAATGTCTCTTTTATCTGATTAGATTAGATGTTTTTTTATTTATGAAAAAAATATAGGTTCCCCTAATTAGGGAGTGAAATTTATCTCTAAGAAATCCACAAATAATTGAAGATAATTCTTCATATTTCAAGCTATTTTTTGTATATTATTGATAAATAATATGTTTTATATATATGGAGATAACTATGAACCAAAAGAAATTCACTCTTTTGTTTTTTATAATAGCTTTTGTATTCGTTTTCACTGCAGGGGCGGATGAATGGGCGCAATGGCGCGGAACCCATCGAAACAGTATTTCTTCCGAAAAAAACTGGAATCCGTATTCGTTACAGTCCGCAGCAAAAGTGCTGTGGAAAACGAATATAAACAAAGGCTACTCAGGTATTGCGGTAAACGGGGAACGTATCTATACGCTGGGCAATAACGGAAGGAAAGATACTGTCTATTGCCTTGATAAAAACACAGGAAGAATTCTCTGGCAGTATTCTTATTCATGCAGCGGCGGCCAGTATCCCGGCCCCAGAGCTACTCCTACGGTCGATAACGATAGAGTCTATACATTGAGCGGCAAGGGAGATCTCTATTGTTTCAATGCCTCAAACGGAACGGTAATATGGTCCAAGAACCTGCAGAGTGCTTATAATGTACAGCTGCCTACCTGGTATCTGGCAGGTTCACCGCTTGTTGTGGACAACATGCTTTTCCTCAACGCCAACATTTCAGGAATAGCCTTAAATAAATATAACGGCAATACAATCTGGGCCAGCCGGTCAGGAACATGCGGCTATGCCGCACCCGTGTTTTTTAAGATCGGGGGAACACGCGGTGTGCTCATCTTTGGAGCAAAAGCGCTTTATGGAGTTGAGCTTACTTCGGGAAAGGTGCTTTGGTCGTATCCCTGGGTTACCAGCAATGACGTGAATGCTGCGGATCCGCTGGTATTCGACAATAAAATCTTCATAACATCCGGCTACGGGAAAGGCTGCGCTCTCTTGGAGTTTAGCTCCTCCTCGGTAAGACGGATTTGGCAGAATACCGCAATAGCTTCACATTTTACCAGCCCTGTTTATTTTAACGGTTTCATTTATGGAGTGCACGGTAATGCGGGAAGCGGACGCCTGCGTACTCTTGATCCGGCTACGGGACAGATCAAATTGGATCAAAACCTTGGCTTCGGTTCATTTATTATCGTAGACAACAAACTCATTTATTTAAGAGAAAACGGAACAATCACTATAGCAACGGCTTCTCCTTATCAGTATTCGCTTATAGCGAGTGCAAAATTACTATCAAGCACCCACTGGACTCCGCCCTCGTTTGCAAACGGCAGACTCTATATTCGTAATGTGCAGGGGTATATTGTCTGTGTTGATTTGAGCTCTTAAAAACAGATTTGTTTCGTATATCATATGATATGCTAAAAATTTAACATAATTGGGCTTGATTATTTCATGTGCTCAAGATAGACTATTGCCTATAAAGTTATGCTATGAAAGAGCGTATTATTTCCAGAATCATAACCACTATATTCGTATTAATAAGTTTGTTTTCCATGGTATGGTGGTTGAGCCCTGGAGTCAGCCTGCCCATTGAAATTGATGTTCCGGGCAAAGATAACAAACCTGCCTCACTTTTGGCAAGCACTACAACCGTAGCAATCGGTCAGTACGCTCAAAAATCTACGGGTACTCCCTCAACACTTGAGGGTAGCTGGCCGCGCTTCCGCGGTGCTGATTTCGATAACATTTACAAAGAAAATATTTCCTTAGCCTCGAGATGGGAGGATTCGGGACCGGAGATTCTATGGAGCATCTCTTTGGGGGAAGGTCATGCTGCACCCGCCGTAATGAACGGATGTGTTTATATTTTAGATTATGACGAAGGGCTGCGCAGTGACGTACTGCGCTGTCTGTCTCTGGATGACGGCCGGGAAATCTGGCGCAGGTGGTATACTGTTTTAGTAAAAAGGAATCACGGCATGTCGCGTACTATTCCGGCAGTTACGGAAAAGTATGTAGTCAGTATAGGCCCTCTCGGTCATGTCATGTGTGTGGATGCAATCACCGGGGACTTTAAATGGGGGATCGATTTGGAAAAGGAGTACGGTACGCAAACACCTCTCTGGTACACAGCCCAATGTCCGCTTATTGATGACGGCCAGGCAGTCCTCGCTCCCTGCGGCAAAGATCTGATGATCGGGGTAGACTGCGAAAACGGGGAAGTACTCTGGCGCACCCCCAATAGCTTTGGCATTAAAATGTCTCATTCATCAATAATACCGATGACTTATTATGGAAAGAAAATGTATTTATACAGCGGCATCGGCGGTATGGTCGGTATCTCGGCAGATAAGCAAGACCGCGGCCAGGTACTTTTTTTTACAAGTGCCTGGAATAATTCCGTTATCGCGCCTTCACCGGTGCCTTTTGCTGACGGGAGAATTTTTGTCACCGCCGGTTACGGTGCGGGAAGCATGCTGCTTAAGCTTAGTTTTGACGCAGGCGCTTTCCAAATTAATGCGTTGTATAAACACAGTCCCAAACAAGGTTTGGCGTCGGAACAGCAGACTCCGATTCTTTACCGGGGTCTGCTTTTCGCAATACTACCCAAAGATGCAGGGCCGCTGCGCGATCAGTTCATCTGTTACGATCCCTCTAGCCAGGAGATAGTATGGGCCAGCGGAAGAGACAACCGCTTCGGTTTGGGTCCGTTTATTATTGCAGATAATAAAATTTATATTCTGAATGACGACGGTGTGCTCACTATGATCAAGGCTTCTGCAGCTGCTTTTGAACCCTTGGCAAAAGCCCAAATTATGGCAGGAGTTGATGCGTGGGGGCCGCTGGCAATTGCCGGAAGCAGAATGCTTTTACGCGATTCCACCCGGCTTTTCTGTATTGATTTGAGAGGAGACTGATAAAGAGGCATAAAAGGAAAGAGTTAATGAAAAAAGAGTTGGATCTTTTTATGAAAATCACAGTTGTTGTCTTCCTTGTTTTGGGTGCAGCCATCTTTGTGCTGCTTATTTATTACGGAGTGATGAACGTGAATGTCCTAAAGACACCTGATTATGTGGAATATAATATAGATGACCTAAAAAAGGTTCCTGAAGAACTGATTAAATACAGCGAATACAAAGCTATTGCTATTCCGGCAGAATTACTTTACGGCATTACTCTGGCGAGCCGAGATCACATTGTGGTGAGTGCCGACAGCACTCTTTTTATCTTCGATGCGCTCGGTCGGGAACTGGGAAATTTTTTGCTTACGCAACCCGCGCTCTGTCTTGCCGGCAGTGAGCAAGGCCTGGTCTATACGGGTATGGCGGATCATGTGGAAGTGTATACATCCGAAGGCAAGGTAGTGGATGTATGGGCCGGTTTAGGCAACAAGGCGCTTATTACTTCTATAACAGCGGACAGTAATGATGTGTTTGTGGCTGACGCAGGCAACAAACTCATCATGCACTATAACACGGAAGGCAGACTGATAAATTATTTCGGAGACCAAGGCGGGGATAAAGAGTTCGAAGGGTTCATTATTCCCAGCCCTTACTTTGATATTGCCATAAGTACGGAAAATAGCTTGTGGGTGGTAAATCCGGGCAAGCTTAAGCTCATACTCTTTTCTTTTGACGGTACACCGCTTAAAAGCTGGGGAAGCGCATCCGCAGCAATCTACGGTTTTTCCGGCTGCTGTAACCCCACCCACATTGCACTCACAGCAAGGGGTACAATTATTACCAGCGAAAAAGGCTTGGTACGTGTCAAAGAATATCTGCCTACCGGTGAGCTGTCTGCGGTTGTGGCGGCACCCAAAGCTTTTACGGATGATACCGTGGGCTTGGATCTGGCCGTAAGTGCAAGCGGGGATATTTATGTTCTGGATCCCCAAAAAAAAGCAGTCCGCATCTTTAAAAGAATTGGGGGAAACAATGAATAAGGCAAAAAAAATCCAAACCCGGCGCGCTTTCTTTAAAAATCTTGGACGCGGAGCTCTTGCTGCAGGTTTGGCCTTGCTGGGATTCAAACTTTTGGCGAAAAGTCTTTTTGCTAAAAAAGGCGGACAATCATGTAAAGCCGACTTTATCTGCTCACATTGCAGCGTTCTTCCCTCCTGCGGGCTGCCCCCCGCCCTTTCCCGCAAAAGAGCACAGTCTCTCATAGCTTCACCGGTACTAAACAAGAAGGGATAGTATAATCATGGCAAAATCCGACGATAAAAAAAACAACAATATAAGCAGGAGGGATTTCTTAAGCTACGGAATACGGGCGGCAATCGGACTAGGTGCGCTTTCCGTTGGCGGTTACGCTCTTTTTGCTTCCAAGAATCATGATTTTGTCTGGCAGCTTGATCCCAATAAATGCATTCAGTGCGGACGCTGTGCCACACGCTGTGTACTCTCCCCTTCGGCAGTTAAGTGCGTACATGCTTTTGCCATTTGCGGCTACTGCGATCTGTGCAGCGGCTACTACCGTCAGCCGCCTTTTGCATTGGACACAGCGGCAGAAAACAGGCTCTGTCCCACCAGCGCGATAAAGCGTACCTTTGTGGAAGATCCTTATTACGAATATACCATCGACCAGTCGCTCTGTATAGGCTGCGCAAAATGCGTAAAGGGCTGCGGGAGCTTTGGTAACGGTTCGCTTTTTTTACAGGTTATGCATGACCGCTGTGTGAACTGCAACGAATGCTCAATTGCCATAACCTGTCCTGCACAGGCGTATACACGTGTTCCCTCTCATTCGGCCTATATCTTAAAACAAGTAAAAGCAGGGAACGGCTAATGAAGAGTTTTAAACAAGGCATTTTCCCGAACAGGCCTGAGCCACTCTCGGTCATACTGATTATGATACTGCTGGTTATGATTTCAGGTACACTTTTACATGCCGAATACCGCTTCCCCCGACCGGAGTTTAAATCGGACTACCAGATCCCCGAATTAGAAGTTCCCGACTCCAGTCCCGCTTTTTATGAGTATCTGGATCTTTTTGTGCTTGTCCTCCTCTTGAGTGTGGTTTCTTTTCTTGCGCTCAAAAAGCGTTCCCGTTTGGGAATTTTCTTTGTCTCGATTTTCAGTCTCATCTATTTGGGGTTTATTCGTCAGGGCTGTATCTGTCCTATCGGCTCAATCCAGAATGTAACTCTGGCCATCTTTGATCCCGGTTATCTCATTCCTCTCACCGTCATCGGCTTCTTCATACTGCCCATAGTGTATACTCTGCTGTTCGGTAGAAGCTTCTGCGCCGGAGTCTGTCCCTTCGGAGCCCTGCAGGATCTGGTTATACTTAAACCAATAAAGCTGCCGCCCTGGCTTTCCCAAAGCCTGGGCTTATTCCCCTACATATATCTGGGCACGGCCGTCTTATTTACAGCTACCGGAAGCGGTTTTCTTATCTGTCGTTTCGATCCTTTTGTGGAAATTTTTCGCTTTGGCTCACGGGTCGAAATGCTTGTTTTTGGCGGTATACTGCTTATAATAGGGATATTTATTGCCCGGCCCTACTGCCGCTTTTTATGTCCGTACAGCGTATTGCTCAGACTCTTTTCCCGTTTTTCAATCTGGCACAGCACAATTACACCAGCGGAATGTGTAAACTGCAAACTATGCCAAGACGCCTGTCCTATTGATGCCATCCTGCCTCCCACTCCGGCAAACGAACCGGAAAGCCGTACCAACGGAACCAGAAGGCTCATGCTGCTGCTTGTCCTCATACCCATCATAGCGGGCGGTGGAGCAATTCTCGGCTCCCAACTGGGAAATGTGCTGTCCCATCTTAACTCCGATGTAAGACTGCAGGCTCAGATGAGCAGGGAAGATTTCTACGGAACCTCTAGCTATTCCGAAGACAGCCGCTTGTTTAGAGAAAGCAAACAAACCCCGGCAGAGATCTCTTCTCGTGTCGAAACAGCTGTAACCGGTTTTTACGCGGGCGGTTGGTTTTTGGGTGGGTTTATAGCTTTGGTAATCGCACTTAAACTTATAAGTCTTTCCCTATGGAGAAAAAGAGAAGATTACCAGTTGGATAAAGCCCTCTGTGTAAGCTGCGGCAGATGCTTTGAGCACTGTCCGGTAGAAGCAAAGCACAGGCAAAACAATCTAACATAGAGGTATTATGGATCGACAAAATACTAAATATAAGAAGCTTATGACCATTATTTTTTATACCGCCCGTAATGCAAGTATAGTGGCAGGACTTTTTTCCCTCATTATATGCGTCCTCCTGCTTATCACCTATATTCAGCTGGAAACGCACGATCCCTTAGACTCACCGGCATTAACAACACTGCTTGAAAAGATAACTGCCAGTCCGGACGATCAAAATTTACGCGATCAAATTCGAGCCGTTGACTGGCTGGCAAGAAAGGCCTACTTTACCAGCCGGCAGCAGCTTGTTACCGGAGGAAGTCTGTTACTGGTGAGTGCTGCGGTTTTAACCGCCTGTCTTATTATTTTATTCGGATTTAAGAAAAGATTCCCTGACTTGGTACAGGGTAAAGCACTTAATAATATCTGGCTTAAGAATACACTTACCCGAAAAGTGATCACACTGAGCGGCGCAGGGCTTGCAGCAGCCGCTTTAATTATCGTAATCCTCTCTCACACCACATGGCAAGATTATTTTTCAGATATAAAAACAGCCGGAGCAGAATCCACACCTGCAACCGGCAACGGTTCCCGCTCTGACGAAAGCGCGTCAAACCAATCTGGGCTACAGGACTCTGCCGCACAATTGGAAAGCCTGCCCTACAGCCGAGCTTTTATTGCCAGCTGGCCTAATTCCAGGGGGCCGGGAGGATTTGGAATTGCCTACACAAAAAAACCCCCCATGGAATGGGATGGAACAAGCGGCAGCAATATTGTCTGGAAAGTCCCTTTGCCCCGAAGCGGTTTTAATTCCCCGGTTGTCTTTAAAGACCGGCTTTTTCTTTCCTGCGCGGACGAACAAGTACGGGAAGTATTTTGTTTTGATACCGCTAACGGAGAACTTATCTGGCGCAAGGCTTTGAATGACATCCCCGGATCACCTGCTGCCCCACCCCAGGTATCTCAGGATACGGGCTATGCCGCGCCTACCGTGGCAACAGACGGTACGTACGTGTTTGCCCTGTTTGCTACCGGGGATGTAATCTGTTTTGATTTTCAAGGCCAAAGAATTTGGGCCCGTAATCTTGGTGTACCGGACAACCACTACGGACACTCATCCTCCCTGCTTACCTACAAAAATCTGCTTCTTATCCAGTATGATCAAAGTCAAGGCTCACGAGTACTTGCTTTGGATAGCGCCACGGGC
The DNA here is from genome assembly GCA_964514135.1 of uncultured Spirochaetaceae bacterium. Classification (GTDB taxonomy): domain Bacteria; phylum Spirochaetota; class Spirochaetia; order SZUA-6; family RPPD01; genus JAFGGG01. The sequence goes on from CAZEPL010000059.1 coordinate 18,183, forward strand.
GAGACCAGATGGGAAACAGCTCGCAGCCAGGTACTTACTTCGTGGGCTTCGCCCATTCTTATCAATTATAATAATTCTTCCCAGCTCATTCTTCAGGCCAACCCCTATGTGCTGGCATATGATCCCGATACCGGAGAAGAACTTTGGGGCATTGAGTGTCTAATGGGTGAAATCGGAGCAAGCCCCGCATATGATAACGGGAAAGTGTTTGCAGCCAATCAGTTCTCAGTTCTTGCCGCCATAGACCTAAACACGGAACAGATCATCTGGGAAGCCTATGACGATCTGCCCGATGCTTCCAGCCCGGTGGCGGGGGGCGGGTATTTATTTGTAGCCACAGCCTACGGCGTTGTGACCTGCTATGATACAAGCCGGGGCAATGTGCTGTGGCAGCATGAGTTTGAAGAGGGCTCCTATTCTTCACCAGTAATAGCGGGAGATCTGGTGTATCTCCTGAACAGAGCGGGTACCATGTATATCTTTAGAGCGGACGCTGAGTTTGAACTTGTGGCAAGTCCTGAGCTGGGCGAACCCTCCGACTGCACACCCGCCTTTGTAAATAATCGCATCTATATCCGCGGCCGGGAGCATCTTTTTTGTATTGAGGAAATCCAGTGACGGAAGAGCCTAAAAGCAAAGAGATTTTTACCACTCACATTGATGCCCGGGTTATAGATGCTATGGTTGCGGAACACGGTAAAGATCCTCAAGCCGTCATTGCTCTTCTGGGCGCGATCCAGGATTACTATAATTACCTGCCTGAAGAAGCTTTACACAGAGTCTGTGAGACCACACAGATTACCCCGCAGAATATAATCGGCGTGGCCTCTTTTTATTCACAATTCAGATTAAAGCCGGCCGGACGGCACACGGTAAAAGTCTGCATAGGCACCGCCTGCCATGTTAAAGGAGCGGAAACCGTATACAATACCTTTCGCCGCTATCTGGGCATTACAGATGGAGAAGACACGGATAAAGACAACCTGTTTACAGTACAAAAGGTAGCCTGTTTGGGCTGCTGTATGCTGGCTCCGGCTGTGCAAATTGATGATCTTACTTACGGCTTCCTTTCCACAGAGAAAGTACCTACCGTACTTGCGGATTTTCTAAAAACACAAACTCCTGTTGCCAAAACCCGTAAACGAGCAAAGACTGAACCATCCGCTTACAGCGGTGAGCTCCGCATCTGCACCTGCTCCAGCTGTGAAGCCGCAGGCGCGGGCAAAGTATATCTGGAACTAAAGCAGCAGCTGAGTGCACAGCAGTTGCCGGTCAGCTTAAAAAGCGTAGCCTGTACCGGCATGTCCTATCTGACCCCACTGATCGAAATCATCACCGCTCATAATCAGATCGTGCGCTACGGCAGAGTTACACCGCAGGCAGTGCAGGGAATATTAGGCCGACATTTTTTAGCGCAGGGTTTTTTCAGGCGTGTATCGCACAGCTTTCAAGACCTTTGTGAAAAACTGCTTGTAAATCCGGAGCAGGAAACTCCCGTAAGATATCTGATTGATTTTAATGATAACACAACATCCCTCTACCGGGGACGTCAAAAACATATTGTAACCGAATACTCCGGAGAAATTGATCCTCTTGATCTTGAGGCGTATAAACAGCATAACGGGTTTAAAGCCTTATTAAGCTGTCTTAATAGTTTAACGCCAAAACAGATCATAGACTGCGTTAAAATAAGCGGACTGCGCGGCAAAGGCGGAGGCGGTTTTGCTACCGGCTGTAAGTGGGAAATTGCTTTTCACGAACAAAATACTCCCAAATATCTGATTTGTAACGGCGACGAGGGAGATCCCGGAGCATTCATGGACAGAATGATCTTAGAGTCATTCCCTTTCCGCGTTATTGAGGGTATAGTTATTGCCGCTTATGCACTGCAGGTCAGCCAAGCGTTCATATATATCCGCAGGGAATATCCGCTGGCCATAAAAAGAGTAAAGCAGGCTCTAAAGCTCTGTTTGGAAAAAGGTCTTTTGGGCGAAAATATTTTGGATTCCGCTTTTTCATTAAACATTTCAATAACACAGGGGGCCGGCGCTTTTGTCTGCGGAGAAGAAACCGCATTAATTGCCGCAATAGAGGGCAGCCGGGGCACACCGCACTTTAGGCCCCCTTATCCGGCCAGACACGGTTTATGGGGAAGACCAACCGTTGTCAATAATGTGGAAACTTTAGCAACCGTTCCATGGATTATACTTCATGGTCCGGAGGCTTTTAACGCTATGGGCACAGCAGCCAGTAAGGGTACGAAAACTTTTGCTCTGGCCGGAAAAATAAAGCATGGCGGTCTGATAGAAGTGCCCATGGGCATTTCCTTACGGGAAATCGTCTTCCAGATCGGCGGAGGTATTCAAGATAACAACAAACTCAAAGCCGTTCAGATCGGAGGTCCCTCCGGGGGGTGCGTGCCTGCTTCGGCTATGGATATCGACATAGATTTCGACGCACTCTGTGAAGTCGGTACAATTATGGGCTCCGGAGGTCTTATTGTATTGGATGAAACGGACTGTATGGTAGATATAGCGCGTTATTTTATGCAGTTTACCCAAAGCGAATCCTGCGGTAAATGCACTTCATGCCGCATCGGTACTAAAAGAATGCTGGAAATACTGCAACGGATCTGCGCGGGTCAGGGTAAAGAGCAGGATCTGGAAGAACTCGAACATCTGGCCCGGGTAGTAAACAAAGGCAGTCTCTGCGGTCTGGGTAGAACTGCCCCCAATCCGGTACTCTCCACGCTTAAGTATTTTAAGCCTGAATATCAGGCGCATATTCAAGGTATCTGTCCCGCTAAAAAATGTAAAGCGCTTATAACCTATACCATCAGCGATGACTGTATAGGCTGTACGCGCTGTGCGCAAAACTGCCCGGTGGCAGCCATAGCTTTTACACCGCATAAGAAGCACAACATAAATCCTTTGATCTGTATCCGCTGTGACACCTGCCGGATGGTCTGTCCGTCTGACGCAATCCACATAACACCAGCAAAGCTGGTGGTATGTGGGGGAGCACCCCATAGGGGTGCAGGGTAGAAGAGAGTTTAGGATGATTTTATTTGTGATAAACGGAAAAAAAATTAAAGCAGCCCCCGGAACCACGGTACGGGAGGCTGCGTTAAAAGCCAATATAGATATCCCGGCATTATGCTTTATGAAAAACTATCCGCACTATACCTCCTGTATGATCTGTGTGGTTAAAGATACAAAAACAGGCAAACTCATTCCCTCCTGCACGGCCTTGGTACAGAAGGATATGAATATTGATACCACCAGTGAAGAAGTGTTGGATGCCAGACGCACTACACTGGAGCTGCTGTTGAGCGAACATACGGGTGACTGTGAAGCTCCCTGCAGGCGGGCCTGCCCGGCATATATGAATATTCCGCAAATGCTGCGCCGCACTTCCGGAGAAGACTTTGAACAGGCTCTCATCACAGTCCTGGAATATATTCCGCTGCCCGCTCTGTTAAGCAGAATATGTCCCGCACCCTGTGAAAAAATCTGCCGCCGCAAAGATCACGATCAGCCTGTAGCCATACAAGCGCTTATCCGCATGTTGGCTGAACAAACCACAAAAAAGTCCCGTGTCCGGCAACGTCAATCCGTGGGCGGACATAACATAGCGGTATGCGGTGCCGGTCCTGCAGGTCTGTCTGCGGCATTTTATCTTCTATTAAAAGGTCATTCAGTAAGTATTTTTGAAAAGGCCGGACGCGCCTGCGATACAATCTGCCGGGAACTTAAAGCCGAACTCAATATTACGCGAGCAATGGAACAGGAAACAGCGCGCCTAAAGACTCTGGGTTCAGTTTTCCATTTCAATACCGAATTGGGAAAAGATATCACTCCAAACGAATTGGTAAAGGATTTTGATGCTGTAGTTATGGCGGTAGGCCGGCAGAAGCCTGAGTTCTGGGAAGCTCTCCGTTTTGAATGTTCGGACAAAGGTGTGGCTGCCGATCCTCATACGTATGCCACCCGGAAAAAAAAAAGTATTTGCCTGCGGATCTGCTCTAAGCCATATAAAACTGGCAGCCAATGCCGTAAACAGGGGGAGAGAGTGCGCCCTGGCGGTTGATAGTTTTTTACGAACAGGTAAGGCTTTTATAAATCCCCGGCAGTTTGACAGTCATATCGGGAGGCTTAAGCCCGGAGAAATAAAGGAATACCTGAACTTGAGCAGCAGCCTTAGAGGGATTGCTTCCCGGCAGCAAAAAAATCTCATACTTACCTCCGTACAAAGTGTTAAACAAGCGCGGCGCTGCCTGCACTGCGACTGCCGCAAAGCTTCAAGCTGTACTTTGAGAGCCTATTCAACCCAATACCGGGTTAAGGCTTCACGCTATAAGTCCGCTGAACGCAATCCCATCCGTATAATAAGCAGTCACCCGGACGTTATATATGAGCCGGGAAAGTGTATAAAATGTGCGCGCTGTGTACGCATAACCACAGCAAAAAAAGAGGTCCTCGGTCTGACCTTTATAGGACGGGGTTTTAACGTAGAGGTCGGTGTGCCGTTCAACCAGACCCTAAGCAAAGCCCTTACGCATACGGCCAAAGCATGCGTACAGGCCTGTCCTACAGGTGCACTGGCATTTAAAAGATAAGGAGATGAATCTCTATGCTAAAACGAATCTCATGTATCTTTACCATTCTCATGATTATTAATATGATTATATTGAGCTGTGAGGCAAAGTCTCCGCTTAAGCCTTCCGAAATCTCAGGCCGCGAATGGCCATTCTTCAGGGGTTCCGCAGAACTTACAGGCAGCAGCGCCTCCAGTTTACCCCGGCAGCTCAAGCTTGTCTGGCGCTTTGAAACCCAGGATTCAACAAAGTCCTCTCCGGTTATCCGTGATAACGCCCTCTTTATCGGTTCCGATGACGGCAAGCTCTATAAACTTAAGGCCAAGGACGGCTCATTAATCTGGGCATTCACTGCCCAGGCTTCAATCGAAGCGGCTCCGCTTGTATTAGATGACGTGTATGTCGGAGATCTAAGCGGTATGTTCTACCGTCTGGACAAGGCAAGCGCTCAGGTAAAATGGAAGTACCAGACCGGCTCTCAGATCATAGGCGCAGCCAACTTCTACAATCAATCCGCAGCGGACACCCCGCGGCTCATTATAGGAAGTTATGATAACAAAATCCACTGTATTGACTCAAAATCAGGTCTTGCACTCTGGACATATCAGACCGGAAATTACATAAACGGCACTCCGGCTGTGTCCAAAGCTAAAATAATTACAGGAGGCTGTGATGCCTTTCTCTATGTGGTATCGGCCGTATCCGGAACCGAGCTTTTAAAAATCGACACGGGATCCTATATTGCCGGGTCGCCTGTTGTTCTAAATAACCATGCTTATATAGCTAACTACGGCGGCAGGCTGCTCTGCGTAGATATCGACACACAAAAAACAGTATGGCAGTTTAATGAACCTGATGCGGTCCCTTTCTATTCCTCACCGGCAGTCAATGAAGAAAAGCTTGTCATCGGCTCGCGCAACGGTAAACTCTACTGCTTTGATCGTAAAAAAGGAAACATGCTCTGGACCTTTACCACGGGAGATGAAATTAACTGTTCGCCGGTTATCTGCGGAGAACAGGTTGTTTTCGGCTCGGATGACGGTTATCTCTATCTGCTTGAATTAAAAGACGGCGGGGAAATCTGGTCTTATTTTATCGGAGAGGGAGTAAACGGTTCACCGGCTGTGGCTTATAATATGTTGTTTATAGGTGCCGGAGACGGCGCAGTCTACGCGTTTGGAGATCGGGGGGCCGCCGGTAACAGCCGTGGTCTGTCAGGAAATATGCAATGAGAGTTGCATTTCTTATTCCGGGTTCCGGCGACACATTCTATTGTGAGAATTGTGTACGGGATTACAATTTTACAGGGGCCTTGGAAAAACAGGGAATAGAGCTGTTTCAAATTCCCCTCTACCTTCCCCTGTTTTCGTATTCCGCGTCCCTTACCCGGTCGCCTGTTTTTTACGGTGCCATCTCACTCTATCTCACCCATAAACTGCCCATACTCTCGCGTCTGCCCGGCTTTATAAAAAAGCTTTTTAATGCACGTCCTCTGCTGCGTCTGGCAGCCCGCATGGCCGGTACCACACGGGCCAAGGATTTGGAAACCCTCACTATCTCTATGCTTAAGGGCGAACAGGGAAAACAAAGAGAGGAACTGGAAAAACTCATCTTATATCTGAAAAATAAAGTTAAGCCCGACCTGGTTCATATTTCAAACGCTCTCTTATTGGGTTTAAGCAGACGCTTAAAATCGGAACTCAATGTTCCTCTAATCTGCTCGCTGCAGGATGAACACACCTGGGTCGATGTGATGAAGCCTTCCTCTGCCCGTGAAGTTTGGCTGCTTTTAAAGAATAAAGCGCAGTATGTGGACCGCTTTATAGCCGTCAGCCATTTTTACCAGAAGCTCATGGCGGAGCGGCTTGCTCTTCCTGCGTCCAAAATAGATGTGGTATATAACGGCGTACATACTGTTCTGTATAAACAAGCAGGGTTGGATTTTAATCCGCCGGTATTGGGTTTCCTCTCGAGGATCAGCGCTACTACAGGTTTTGATACTCTGGTCGAGGCTTTCATCAGACTAAAACTAAAGCCCCCTCTTGCCCGGCTCAAACTTTATGCCACGGGTGGTTATAATCATGATGATAAAACCTGTATCCGACGTATAATGCGGAAATTAAAAAAACACGGATTTTTAAAAGATATTAAAATCATTACCCCGTTCGATCCCATGATGCGTTTTGATTTTCTCTCTTCGCTTTCGCTGCTGTCCGTACCGCTTCCCTTTCCGGAAGCCTTTGGTATTTTTATTATAGAGGCATTGGCCAGCGGTGTACCTGTTGTGGTACCGGAAAGCGGGGCTTTTTCAGAGATTATCAAAGCTACGGGCGGAGGGGTAACATATGATCCTGCAAACTTTGAAGCACTGGTACAGAATCTTGAAAAAATTCTAAAAAATAAAAGCCACGCTCAAAAACTGGGGCGGACTGGCCGGAAAAATATTATAAAAAACTTCAACCTTGATACTATGGCATCTCAGATTGTGAAGGTGTACAAGAAATGCTTGAGAAGGTAAATTATTAACCAAGAGGTTACCTTAATATGTTATTACAGCTGGACCAGATATCCAAATCGTACAGCTCTCCTGCGGGAGGCAATAAGCTTGAGGTTTTAATAAACATCAAGCTTAATATTCGGCAACAAGAGCGTATAGCTGTTGTCGGACCCTCGGGTTCGGGTAAAAGCACTCTGCTTAATATCAGCGGAACCCTGGACCGTCCTGACAGCGGCAGCCTTGCGTTCAATGGAAGAGATCTGCTGCAGTTAAAAGAAACCGAACTGGCAAGCTTCAGAAACAATGACATCGGATTTGTGTTTCAACTGCACTATCTACTCCCTCAATGTACTGTTCTGGAAAATGTGCTTATTCCCACGCTGCCGCAGAAAAAGAATAGCGAACGTAGAGCACTCACCTTGT
>CAZEPL010000060.1:0-13964 GCA_964514135.1 uncultured Spirochaetaceae bacterium
GTCATTCCATCTGCCACTAATGACACTATTGTGGCAACAGGTATCCTTAATCCTCTAATACAGGGAACACCACCCATCTGTTTATCATTTATTGTTAACGTAGAGAGCGCGGAGAAAAAGTATATAATCTATGAATAATCAACAATTTTGATTAAAATCTTAATTATTCTATTGATTTTCGCTAAATCCATGGCTATATTTAAGCTAAATCGTAATTATATTACAGTCCATATCAATTTTATTGTAAGGAATAGTTATGACTCCAATAATTCCAAAACCCTGCGTATCACCACGCATACTGCTTGTAGGATATAATGGTGCCAACAATACAGGAGCAGAAGCGCGCTTATTGACCATATTAAAAGACATTCAGGATATCTGCGGTGCGGGGGCAGAAATTATCATCCCCACGTTGAATAAAAAGAACCTCCTGCGCTTTGTCACCGAGACAGAACAAATAAAAATAGTCTCTATTCCTCCGATTTTCTTTAGGGCCGTAAAAAGATTAATCAAGCAGTGTGATCTTGTTATCCTGGTTGAGGGCAGCTGCTATATGGATACCTGGACAAGCGCGTTGCTCTGGGTTTTTCTCTATGCTACTCATAGAGCTTTTAAATTTAAAAAGCCCTGTCTTGCCTATGCGGTTGATACGGGCAGCTTGACCCAATTCAATAAAAAAAGGGTTAAAAAGTGCGCTAGTAAAACCAATTTAATTATTACCAGGAGCTACCATGCCCAAAAAAGGTTAAAAGAACTGGGTGTAACGGCGCCTATTACCACCACGGCTGATAATGCCTTTTACTATAAAATGAATCCGGCGCATCATAAGATTCTGACACAACTTTGGCCCCACGCCAAAGCACCCCTTGCAGGAATGGCTTTGGTTGATTTTTATAAATGGCCGGTGGTAATCAGACCCTGGGGTACAAGACAAAACTGCTACAAATGGCCCTATTATTTCTCCGATTCCAGGGCCAGGAAACAAAAAAGCAATTTACTGGCCAGGAGTTACGCGCAGGAAGCCGATCGTATTATCCGGAAATATAATTATAGGATTGCTTTAATCTGTATGGAATCTCTTGACCAACCCTTTGCCCGACAGGTTTTTTCCTTAATACACAACAAAGAGAGAGTACGCATCTTCTCTTCGAGCGAGTATAATGTATCACAGCTTGCAGGCATACTGCGCAGTCTCGACCTGCTCATCAGTTCCCGCTACCATGCCTGCGTACTCTCCATGCAGGCTGCGGTTCCATTGATCGGGATCGGGCATGATTTCAGAATACAGGATCTGTTCAAAGAAATCGGTATTCACGATTCGTACTTTATAAATTATACCCATAAAAAATATGATAGCGTATTAAGCGAAAAGGTTGACACCCTTTTAAAAGATACACAACAACAAAAACAGATTATACAAAAGGCTTACGGCAGCCTCAACTCACGCGCGCTTAAGAATCCCGTGCTGCTAAAAAGTTTTATCTTATCACATGGATGGCAGACTGTGGCATGAAGGAAGTTATTTTCATAACAGGAGCTACCGGTTTTATCGGTACCTATATTATAAAAGAGCTCATACGAACTACCGATCATACAATAGCTGCATTGGTGCGGGCACGGAATTCCAAGCAGGCGGAAGCACGCCTTTATCGTGAATGGTGGGAACACCAAGGCTTATGCACGGCGCTTGATAACAAAAGAATTCACACCGTCTGCGGTGATATCACCTTAAAAAACCTGGGATTACCTAATAAAGAATACCAAAATTTAGGCAGCTCAATCTCATATATTATTCATGCAGCCGCCGACATCCGGCTCACGGCTCCCCTGTCCGAACTGCACAAAACCAACGTGCAGGGAACCGCCCATATGCTTGAGCTGGCGGTGGCCTCGCACAACCGGAAGAAACTAAAAAGATTTTCCTATGTGTCGACTGCCTATGTGGCCGGCAGCAGGCAGGGAATTATTTTTGAAGATACACTTGTCAAACCTCGGACCTTCCTCAGTAACTATGAACAGTCTAAATTTCAGGCCGAGCAACTGGTCTTACGGCAAAAGCATACCCTGCCCGTCACTGTCTTTAGACCCGGTATGGTAGTGGGTGATTCCAAAACCGGTTATATCAAGACTTTTAATACCATCTACACACTGTTGAGAGTGTATTTCAAAAAAAGAGTGCCTATTATTCCGCTGCGCGCGGACTTTCGCATCAATCTGATTCCCGTTGACTATGTGGCGGCGGCTATCGTGAACCTTACTTTTAATGCCAAAGCCGCGTCTCACACCTTTCATCTTACCGCGCCGCGGGAAACGCTTCCCACGGCAAAAGAATTTATTGAGTATACCAGAAGCTGGGCGGGCATCCACTGCGGCATAAAACTGTCCGGAGTGTTTTTTCTCGGTCTACCGCTCTCACTGTTACAATTTTTTTTAACACTGCTCGATGTTTTATTTTTAAAGCGCAGCAGGGTAATAAGAAATCTAAAACTGCTTGCTCCCTATTATTATGAAAAGCGCACGTTCAACAGGTCCAACGTGGAGCGCTTTTTCAAGCCATCCGCTCCGGCCTGGAAAGATTTTAGTTCATCGCTGCTTCTGTTTGCTGTGAGCAAAGGATTTTTAAACAGATCAGCCCGTACCGTACAGGAACAGCTTGTATATCGGCTTAACAAAAAGCACCTGCCCATCCGCTACCATGAAATAGCAGATAAACGTATTTCTTCAATTCCGAACAATACCCTTAAGCATGATATTAAAAGGGCTGTTTCCGTGTTGAGGGCTTTGGGTGTGGGCGCGGGAGATTGCGTGGGTATTGCCGGCCGCAACTCAATAAAATACCTGATTCTGGACACGGCCCTCGGATTGACAGGTGCGGTAGGCGTACCTGTTTTTGTTAATCTTTCGGTTTACGAACTGCGGGACACCTTAAATCAAACTCAATTAAAGATATTTTTTACCGGTAATGATGATCATCTACAACTGGCCAAGGAGTTCAAGGACAGCACCCTCTTTATCAGCATAATCGACTGTACTTACCGCTTTGAGGCGCCCTATTCGGGAATACTCTGCTGGGATTCGTTTATTGCCGGCGGAGCCCGCCTTAAAAACAGTCAGGCATACGAATTTCCCACCAGCCACATTTCATTCGAAGACACGGCCACCATCCGTTTTACTTCAGGTACCACAGGTGCTCAAAAACCGGTGCGCTTTAATCATAAACAGTTAAGATGGATGGCGGAAACACTCAACTCATTATTTCCGTGGAAATTGCGCTTACAGCCTGTACGTTACCTTTCTTTCTTACCAATGAATCATGTAGTGGAAGGAATCCTGGGGATATACACACCATATTTCGCACCGGCTAAGGTCGATGTTTATTTTTTAAATAATTTTGAGGAGCTTGTTCCCGCCCTTAAAAAGATAAAGCCCACCATCTTCTTTTCCGTACCAAGGTTTTATGAGAAAGTGTATGAAGCCTTGAGTGTCAAAAGCATATACCAAAGCTTTTTATCTACTCGTAATAAAATCATTAAAAAACTCTTACGGCTTTTATTGCGCAAAGCCGTACTCAGGCGAACCGGCCTTAAATGCTGTTTGCAGCTTATCTCCGGTTCCGCTCCTTTGGCAACTTCTCTGGCAAGACGCTTTCGCGAGCTTGGAATTGAAATTCATGACGCCTACGGTCTTTCGGAAGCCCCATTAATCAGCATAAACCGCTACGCGCATAACTCACTTGGAACAGTAGGAACAGCTTTGCCGGAAACAGAACTTAAAATTGCAGCCGATGGTGAAATATTAGTACGGGGGCCGCAGGTAAGCCCAGTTTGCCTGGCGGATAAGAAAGCCAACCGGGGTTTTCTTTACACCGGAGATATAGGGGCTTTGAACAGTGTTGGCGAACTTGTGCTCTACGGCCGCAAAAAAGAAATAATCGTTACCTCCTATGGTAAAAACATCCATCCCTTAACCATAGAGAACATGCTCAAAGAGATCACATCGATAAAGGAAGCCCTGATAATTGGTGATAGCAGACCTTATGTAAGCGCTCTGCTTTGGACAGCTGCTCAAAACGCACCTCCCAGCACACTTATGTGTAAATCCATTATAAATCTCAACAGCAGGCTGTCACATCCTGAAAGGATAAAGCGTTTTGCTCTCCTCCATTATGACCTCTCGATAGATAAAGGCGATTTCTCACACGGTTATAAACTGGTGAGGAATTCAATTACCAGGCGCTTTGAGCAGATTATTGACTCGTTATATAGCGGGTCCCAAACCTCTTTTAAAAACCTTATTTACAGAGGAGAAATTGCCAAAAGCATATGAACCTTAAGTTACTGCTGGCCGCAAAGTGGATACCTCAAAGAATAATTAAACAGGAGCTGCTCTTTATAGCGGAATCCACAATCAGCCTTTTGAATATCTTATTAAGAGAATATAATCTAGCAACAGCAACAAATATCCTGATACAAAAGAAGCAGTCCCTTAAGCAGATACGTAAAAATATGGCACTTATCCATGTATTGCAGGTCAGACGCCTCATTGAGCACCTGGGCTATAAAGAAACACTAAGCCGCGGCAGAGAGAGATTATATGCGCTCGGTCAGCGTATAGGCAGAGTCTTTAAAAATCAGTTTAACATCGGTCCGGATCTTGAGGATATACGCCGTGCTATAGAAATTATGTATAAAATCTTACAGATTAAATTCCATATCCAATGGATTTCTCCTGTAGAAGCCCGTTTGTACGTTAAGCACTGTTCTTTAGCCCATTATTACAGGGAGCACACCTGTGCCTTGCTGTGCGCCGCAGATGAAGGTGTGATTAATGGCATCAACACCTCGCTTACCATGAAATTCAAAAATCATCTTACACAGGGCCATCCCTGCTGCAGAGCAGAGCTGCACTATACACCATGTACGGAGCAGGTATTGTGTGGGCTGTAGTAATCGGTTCCGGTGCGGGTGGCGCCACCGCAGCTCGGCAACTGGCACTGCACGGTATTAAAACAATAGTTTTGGAAGCCGGCAAACCCTTTAAACCTCTTACACGTCAGATAACAAAAATAAGCGCTTTAAGAAGCTTCCTGTTCTCAGAAAAATTGATTTCAGCACTGTATCCGCCTATTAAAACACACCGTATGGAACAGGGATTGGTATTGGTAAAAGGGATTGCGGTAGGCGGGTGTACAACCATAGCCTGCGGTAATCTGCTGCGCGCGGAAAAGGGAATGCAGGAATTGGGACTCGATCTCAGTGCAGAATATAGCGAGATCGAGCGCTTACTTAAACCAAGCCCCGTGCCTATGAAACGCTGGCGTCCGACTACAAAGGCTATGTACTCGGCAGCACAGGATCTGGGTTTACAGCCGTTCGCTACCCCCAAGGTCATTAAGCTGTCCCGCTGTACTGCCTGCGGACTGTGCGAATTGGGCTGCAGTGCTCAGGCCCGCTGGGATGCTTCCCGTTTTATTCAAGATGCCGTAGCACAGGGAGCACAACTCATAACCGGAGCACACGTCACCCGGATACTACACCACAGCATGCAGGCTACCGGTGTGGAGTTCATCCATAAACAGAAAAAGCAACAGCTGGAAGCCGATCTCATTGTGCTTGCGGCGGGTGGTATCGGAACAGCCGCTATTTTACATACATCAGGCTTTACGCCCACACCGCGTCTGTGGGGAGATATTATTCTTACCTTGGGGGGCATAAAAAAGAATGCCGAACAACTTCATGAGCTGCCCATGGTCTGGTGTGTACGGAAGGATTACTATATAATTTCACCCTATATAGATATTCTGTCTCATTTTTTCCATAAACCGTGGCGTAAAGTCAGCCTGAAAGATCGGGTCGGTGTAATGGTAAAACTGGCAGATACGCCCGACGGCCGGGTTCAAGCTCCCCATGATATCAAAAAACACATACCGACTCTTGATTTTAAACGGCTCGATGAGGGTATTGCTACGGCCCAAGAAATTATGCAGAGAGCCGGTGTAAAGGGTCCGTTCACTCGCGGTATGCTTAACGCCGGCCATTTCGGCGGAACGGTTTCATTAACCAAACAAGACGTACCTGCCATGAGGCCAACCTGGCTTCCGCAGGGTTTATGGATCGCCGATCTTTCACTCCTGCCCTCATCGCAGGGTCTGCCTACTATATTGACAACCATGGCGTTATCCCTGCGTGTAACAAACAAGATCTGCCAAGAACTGGTTTGATAATATTACTCGATTATTTTTACTCGATTGCGCTTTAACTTCTTTTGTTTAAAGCTCTCCGCTTTTTGGGGATAGCCCAGAGCAATAAGACAGATCAACTTTGCTGAAGCAGGCATTTCCACTAATTCAACAATCTTCTTTGCATAGGATTTCTTGTCGCCCGCCACCCAGCAGCTTCCGATACCGTAATAGCGTGCTGCCAGCAGTATATTCTGGGCACAAGCAGAACCGTCTTCCAGATAGTATTTTGTATCTTCAGCAGCAAGCACCAGGCAGGCTGCGGCCTGCTTAATAAATTTTCCAAAATCTGTGGTCTGAGCCAATTTTTTTTTCAGTTCCGGATTTTTCACAATTATTAAGTTTACAGGCTGGCGGTTCAAGGCCGAAGCGGCTGAGCTGCCTGCCTTAGCAATTTCCAGCAAAATATCATCAGGAATAGCTTTTTCTGAATAGGAGCGCACGCTTCTGCGTGTAAAAATCATTTCCAATCCGTCCATTTAATACCTTCGTTATATCTTAATTACAATGAATATTATTATTGTATTTTTAACAGCTTTTGCATATGGCTGATTTTATTATTTTTATAATAGTAAAGAAAAGTGCTGAAATTTATAATAATATACCTTACTTGAGGAACACAAACACGAGAAAAAAAGGATTAAATACTTTTTAAACTTTAACGTTTAAGTAATTATATTTTAAAAAAAATCAAACCTTTAGAACCAGAATCTTACACCAAGTTCTCCCATAAAACCAAAAGTTGGGAAATCTATATCACCGCCAATATTACCAACACCAACCGCTATAGAGGGTTCAAGAAATACTTCTAAGAAATCCAAGGGGAAGAAATAGACACCAATCGGAATTCTTCCACCGATCTCAAAATTTTCGCTAATCAGAACATACGCACCTAATCCGGCATATATACCAACCGGACCGGTCAGATTACCTTGATAAAGCCACCAGTCAGCCTTGATGTAGAAATTTGTATTTTCACCCAAAGTACCACCGAATCCGAACATTATAGGAAGAGCGGGAAGCTTCAAAAGACCGATTACGCCTGGCTCTCCTCCACCTTCGAAGGGCATACTAAAGGTTGCCGCAAGACCTACTGCAATGTTATTCTTGGCAAACACTGCACCGGAAAAAACAACTGTGAAAAGCAAGACACAAATGAGAATTTTTTTCATAAACTACTCCTTATATAAATTTAATAAAATGTTGGGAGACTTTGTAGCCTCCAAACATACATCTCCTAGGGGAGTCGAACCCCTGCTGCCGGGATGAAAACCCGGTGTCCTAACCACTAGACGAAGGAGACACAAAAAAAGCTTTTGAGCCGCGATGGATTCGAACCATCGACCCACGCCTTAAAAGGGCGTTGCTCTGCCAACTGAGCTAGCGGCCCTTACCACAAATATATACCTCTTTCCATAGAATTCTTGTTTATTTCGTATTTCAAACACATCAGATTCAAAATATTGTCTGGACTATAACAATTCTCAATTAAGATGTCAATATTTAATAAATGAATTTTAGGCTTATTATCACATTATACGCGGGGAGAAGACCGGGTTCTATGCCAAGCTCCGAACCGAACATAGCTACGTTGAGCTGGAGAATTGTAAGGTCTACGCCCACTCCCGCGCTGAACAGTCCTTGATAAAAACCCGCGCGTAGCGCAAGCACCTCTAAGAATACCACTTCCATACCCACTCCGACATGCAGGATAGGATTCGTGGCCGTATCCGGATGAACCGCAAAGTCCAGAATATCCTCATAATCCAGCATGATTTTTAAATCGCTTATGAACCAGGGAAAGTCACCCAGCGGCGGCTGGAACATAACACCCGCGCAGAGGTTGGTTAAAGAATAATCGAATTCCGCGGGACTTCCGCCGGAAAAATGAATAAAGTCTTCCATATTATTGTATGTTGTGGTCCAGTAAGCGGCAGCCACATCTTTAGCCACGATTCCCGCTTTAAACCAGCCTCCCAAATGAAAAAGCACTCCGAGATCTCCGCTTATCCCTAATTTCAAGTCAAAGGGGCTGGTGAACAGAAATATTTCTCCTGAAGCCAGCTCGTTATTAAAGAATACCAGAGAGAGATTTTCATAATGCACCTCTCCGCGGGCAAATCCCTTAAGCGATGCCCCCAGATCAAGCATTATCTGCATTTCTTCTGAGAGCATAAAACGATGGCCGTATCCCCCTACTAAGAGCAGGGTGTCTTGGGTATCTATATTCAAGTACCCCGTAGCAACCGTACCCTGGAGATCAAACTCCATCCCGCCCCAGTTATAGATACCGAAGCCGAAACCGGATGTGGTAAAGGCAAAAGAAACGGGTCCGCTTAAATTTATGGCGGCCTTTAAATTATCCAGAGTTTGTCCCGAACTGCCTGCAATCACATCCAGCACATCACTTCCTGAATTGGCCACTTCGACGATTAAATTGGTAATATCGAACACCGGCCCCCGTATATGCAGGGTGAGCTCCGAGACTTGCATCCGTGGCTCTAATCCGGCTAAACCTGCGGGATTGGATAAGAGCGTATCGATGTCATCGGTTAAGGTTACGTGCATTCCGCCCAGAGCGCACCAGCGGCCGGAGGGAGGAGTGAGGTCCAACGCTTGAGAAAATAACAGCGTATGCTGAATAAGTAAAAATGATAGTAACAGTAAGATTTTGATCTTACGATGATAACCCATAATATCCTCCATATCCTGGTATTGCTTTATGGGATTAAAGCTCTGATTGCCGCGTTAATATATGCTTCTGCAGCAAGAACTTCAGCCGGAACAGGTAATGGAAGACTAAGCTGAAATGAAAGTTTTCCCAGACCTGCTGCCAACATCTGCATTGCATTCAGGGTAGCACCAAGAGTAATATCTGCATAACAATAATAAACTTCAGCAGCTGCTTCTAAAAGAGGCACCTCATTACCTGGATCTGATAGGTAACTCTTCACATCAGTTACAAATTGAGGAAAGCCCGCCGGTGATCCCGGATCGGGAAACTGGTTGTTGTTAGCAAACAGATAGTTCTGCAACGCAATAGGAATATGTGATAATGTCCATGCCAGATCTCCTGCCAGCAGCCAGAGTTCGGGATTAGTGGGATCATCCGGAATCAGATCATTTTCCACAACGTCCAGGGCGGCGACCATGGCACTGTCATTACCGCTGCTTAAGGCCTGCCGTGCATAGAGCAGCTGTTGTGCCTTGGAAAGCGTGGAGGGATCCCGCTCTAAAAAATCGAGGGGGCTGTAGGTAAATATGTCCTGACAGCCGAGAATTACAGCCAGCACAAGGATAATAACTGCATACATATACGCTTTCATGGTTCTCTTCTCCCCTTCTATATAATACCATTATCGCAAAAAACAACTTTTTTCTATAGTATCTAAAAATTAAGCAAAATATCAAAGGCCAGGCCTGCCATAGGCTCTTCTCCCACATCCTGACCCAGCTCAAAAGCGAATAAGGCCAGGTTGAGCTCGAAGAAAAAAGCTCGCAGACCCACCCCATAGGAGATGTGTCCCTGATTGATACCGCAGCGCAGCGCGATTGTGTTATATATCACTACCTCCACTCCAAGATGGAGCATGGTAAGAAATGATTTCTGATCTTCGATAATGGAGATAATATCACTGCATTCCAGCTGAATAACGGGATCAAAAACCTCACTGAGCTCACCCAGATCAGGATGAAAAGCAACACCAATGGCAACCTGCATGGGGATCTGATAGGTGTCTTCCACCAGTGAGCCTTCGGGCAGCCCGAAACCGCTGGCGATTGAGCCCTGAATATCACCGATAGTGTCTTCCCTGTAAAAAAACCTTGTGGCCAATACATCCCTTATTACCAGGGCGCAGTTAAAGGACCCGATCTCCAGTAAAAAACCGATATCGCCTCCGATGCCGAAGCCGTATACCGCCGGATTTTGGTTAAGCACGGAGAATATGTCCTCACTCCAAAAAAGTCCCCTGCACACATCGGGTGATAGTGCGGGATCGATAAGGGAGTTAACCCGCAGCAATATTTTTAGCGCCCCGCCCAGAGTAAGCCTTGCTTTACCTATATCAATAGGATACGCGTATCCGCCCACCAGACCCAAAGAAGCCGTAAGATGACCTTGAAGCTCTGTTTCATTCTGCCCGTAAAGGTATGAATCGAGCACAAACAATCCGCCCAAACCGATTTGCTTGCCCACATAACCCAGTCCGAGTGCTGTTCCCACCCCTAATCCCGAATCGGTAAGATGCCCGGCAAAACGGTCTCCCATGCCCGGGATACCTCCTCCCTGGCTTAGTGTCTGCCCCAGAACCTGTGCCAGAACATCCGGATTGCTGTAGCACCAGCCGCTTATAAAAGGAGTAGTATATGTTTCCTCTTCCGTGGCAAAAGCAGCCGGATTGTAAAACAGGGCCTGAAAGCCTTGGTCCCGGGCAATAAAGGCTCCGCCTTGAGCCAATACTTCGGCACTTAAAGGCATAAAGGGTGCTTCGGTATATACTGCCTGCGCATTTAATTGTTTGCTTAGGAATATAATAATTACAGCGAATAATAGCAGTTTATCTAGGCGCATTGTCCACATAAATATAATATGCTCTCCATTGATAATTATACAGCCTGGGGAGTAAAAAACAAGGGCTTGCTCTCATCCGGGAGCAATAAAACGGGCGCCGCACAGCATATCCCTGTTGATATCGGTAATACGAGCTTTTACCAGCATGCCGGGCTTCAGCAGCACGCCGGTTGCTCCCTCGATCTTACATTTAATTGAGTAAGCGCTCGTTCCCTGCCAGCCTGCAGCGGCATGTTTCTGTTCAAGAATTACGGAAACTTCCTTTTCCTGCCATGATTTCAAAAAATCTTCAAGTAATTCTTTAGACAATTCGAGCAAAATATGCGATCTCCTTTTTACTTCCGAAGAAGCTACCCGGCCCCGCATGCCAAAGGCGCGGGTACCCGGTCGAGGTGAAAAGGGAAAAACATGCAGTTTACTCAAATTCAATTCCAAGACCAGCTTGCGGGTTGCTTCAAAATCCTCTTGTGTTTCACCGGGAAATCCCACAATTATATCTGCTGCGATAAAGGCATCGGGCCTTACTCCGCGCAGTAATCTTACGGCAGCGGCTATGGACTGCGGGGTAGCTCGTCTGTTCATTGCGGATAACACGCTTTCCGAACCCGATTGTATGGGGAGATGGAAATGCGGACATATATTATCGTTATCCAATACCCGGCAAAACCGGGCATCTATGTCTTCGGGTTCCAAAGAAGATAGACGAAAACGCACATGCCGTGTGCTTTTAAGAAGCATTGAGATCAGCTGAGTTAAATCATATGAATCATACTTATATGCAGAAATATTTACACCTGTAAGCACAATCTCACGAAATCCCGCATGTACCAGCTGCCGGGCACGCTGTATTATAACTCCAGGATCAAGACTTACGGACCGCCCTCTGGCCAAAGGCACTCTGCAGTAGGCACAAAAATTATCACACCCGTCCTGTATTTTTAAAAAGGCTCTGGAATGGAAGCTGTATTCCCGGGTATGAAAGGCAAATACATTGCGGCCGCCCTTTTTGTCTTGCTTTAAAAAACTGCTGACATGTTGATATTTCTCATAACGCGAAGAGGCGGCAAAATCAGGGTGCTGCTTTAACACTTCAGGCAGCTGTAAAAGCAGATCTTTTTCTGCTTGCGGTATAACAGCCGCTTCCCGGCCTTTTCCGAAGCTCCGCAGTAAATATTCATATTCAACCTGTGCATAGCAGCCTGTAATAATGAGCAAGGCCTCAGGGTACTGTTTTAAAAACTGCCTGATCACTCTGCGGGCCTTTTGCTCGCTCTTGGAGGTAACCGTACATGTATTGATTATTATGATGTCCGGCGGCTGTTTGCCTGCTGAAAGTTCAATTCCGTTTCTAATAAAACTGGCGGCAAGTGCCTCTGTCTCCACCTGATTGAGTTTACAGCCCAGTGTATAAAAAAGGGCTCTCATGGCTCGCTTTGATTGAGCCTCACGCGATCTTTGCCTCTTAATGCGTCAGGGTGATTCGGGTTGCGCTTCAACGCTTCGTTATAAGCCGTTAAGGCTGCTTCCGGATCATTGGCATTTTCACGTGCAAAGCCCAGACGTTCCCACCAGTTTGCCTCATTGGCATAATGATGGACCGCTGTTGAAAGAGCAATATCCGCAAACACATACTCTTTGCGTGAGATGTATATCATCCCCATATAATAGTACATAAGAGCCAATTTAGGACCGCCGTATTTTACATACTCCCGACACATAATAAGCGCTTCATCGTATCTGCCCAGCATATATAAGGCTTCGCCGGCAATATGAATCACGCGCTCATCGTTGGGAGCAAAGCTTAAGCATTTGTTTGCCCACTCCAATGCTTCCGCCGGTCTGCGCAGAGCCACCAGACTCCAGCCCAGCACCACATAAGCATCCGTACGCTGCGGTGTGTCTCTAATCTCATCCTTACATACCGTAACTGATTCTTCATATTTACCCTGTTGATAGAGTACAAGCGCATCAGGCTTGCTCTGCGGGTAACTGCTCGAAACAACTACCAGCAACAGGAAAACAGTGAGTAAGAGGTTGTTAATTCGCATTTTTTTGCCTCGGTTCACCGCTCATATTACAGTAACCGTCATATTTGGCACCACTCTCTATTACCAGCTCAGGACAGTTGATATCGCCTTCGACCTTGGCCGTGGAAAACAGCTCAATGCGCTTTTTTGCCGTAATATTACCCTTAATTTTACCACGGCTTGAAATTATATCCGCATCTATTTTTGCCTCAATATCGGCATTTTCACCGATATAAAGAGCATGAGCCGCCTTTATCTCACCCTTGAACTTTCCCTTAATCATTAAAGGTGCTTTAAATTTTAACTCTCCGGTAAAATCGATATCTTCGGCGAGAATGGTATCGACCTCATCTTCATCTATTTTTTTTCTTAATGCATCACTCATATTTCTCTCCATAATTAATCTGCTATGGTATCACTCCCTTTTTTGCATGTCAAGAGAGCCTTCCAGCTTAGCAAATATCCTCTCTAAGGAGCGTTGGAGCTTTTCACGCATCTCTCTTGTATACGGATTATACTGCTGTATATCCAGAAAAAGCTGCCACGGGTCATTACAGGTCTGCTCGATTATTTCCAGTATCTTCTGATAACCCAAAGTGGCAATCTTTGATGTTTTTAAGCCCAGATCCGCGAACACCCTTCCCATATAATGTGTAATACCCTGAGTATATGCCGCTTCCTTATCATGCTCATGCACATCCATCTGTATAACATGCAGTCCCATTGCAGTAAAAAAATCACGCCACATCCTCAGAGTAGATTTCCGTGTCCTGACCGGACTCAACACAAACGGCAAATTCGCAATACCGTTCCGGGCTGAGTCAGGTCCGAACATAGGATGCGTAGCCAGGATATCTACATGCCCCGGCAGCAGTTCCTGCATTTTCAGGGCAGGATATACTTTAACCGAACAGGTATCCATAACCAAAACACCGGGCATTAACCTGGCGGATATTCTTGTTAATACCTCTTCCAATGACGAAATTGCCACACATAAAATTAATGTAGGCGCAGCAAGCAGTTCATCCTCAGTTACCCAGACAAGCCGGGGAGGGAGGTTCTCCTTTTTCGACCGTGAATAGACCTTTACTGTGCAATAACGGGAAAGTTCGGCCGCCCAAAACAT
>CAZEPL010000060.1:14064-19929 GCA_964514135.1 uncultured Spirochaetaceae bacterium
GATATAAGGATTTTACAGGCCGCCCGCATAATTACGGATAAAAAACTGGCTTCGCATGTTACCCTTTTAGGCAACAAAGAAAAAATAAGCTCAATAGCTGGAGAAAACAAGATAGAACTTTCTTCACTTACCCTGCTCGATCCTGCGCATGATGAAAAAAAAGCACAGTTTGCCGAAGAATATTACTCACTGCGCAAGCATAAGGGCATGAGTAAAGAGACGGCGGAGCAGGAAATTACAGAACCGCTAAAATTCGCTGCCATGATGGTTCACTTAGGTTTTACAGACACAATGGTAGGTGGAGCCATTAATTCCACCGCAGATCTGTTGCGCGCAGCTTTTATGATTATAAAAACAAATCCAGGCACTAAGGTGGCTTCTTCCTGTTTTGTGATGTGTCTGCCCGATACGCATTGGGGCGCTGACGGTCACCTGATTTTCTCCGATTGTGCGACTGTGCCAAATCCCGATGCGGAACAGCTTTCTGAAATTGCCATCTCGGCAGCAGAATCATGCCGTTTCTTTTTAAACACCGAACCGATTGTTGCCATGCTCTCGTTCTCGTCTCATGGCAGTGCGCAGCATCCGCTTGTAGATAAAGTAAAAACAGCACTAAAGCTTGTTAAACAGAAGAGACCTGATTTAAGCGTGGACGGTGAAATGCAGGTTGATGCCGCACTTATACCTTCTGTAGCGGACATTAAAATTCCGGGATCAAAAGTCGGCGGAAGAGCCAATGTGTTGATTTTCCCCGATCTTAATGCCGGTAATATCGGTTATAAGCTGGTACAACGGCTGTGCGGAGCCAAAGCCTACGGGCCTTTCCTGCAGGGGTTTGCCAAACCGGTGAGCGATCTCTCGCGGGGCTGTTCCGTTGACGACATCGTGAATACGGCTGCGGTAACACTGGTACAGGCTCAACACAGCTAAGATATTTTTATAAAAAATTATACAAAATGATAACTGCTCTCTTGAACTAAACTGTCTGTCTCTTTATTATGAGAGTTATGAAGGCAATAATTCTGGGCTATGGCAAGATGGGCAGAGAGGTAGAGGCCGTGCTCAGCCAAAAGAAACATGAAGTAGCGGCCCGTATCGATTCGATCATCGGGGAAGCCGATGCCAGGACGCTCACTCAGGATCTTGCGGTAAAGGCGGATGTGGTTATTGAATTTGCTCTGGCTGAGTCCATAGCGGAGCGAATTCTTCTGTATACGCGTTATAATATTCCCGCTGTCATCGCCACAACGGGCTGGAATAATCAGCTTGCGCAGATAAAAAAAATTGTGCAAGACAGTTCAATCGGCGTGGTGTACGGTTCGAACTTTTCAGTGGGAATGAATATTTTTTTCGAGCTTATTAAAGAAGCCACTAAAATAGTCAACCGCTTCCCCGAGTACGATATGCTGGCCTATGAGATTCACCACAAGCGCAAGAAAGACTCACCTTCGGGAACAGCCAAAAGCATCGGATCGCTTATTCTTGAAGAGCACATACAAAAAGATACGCTCGTCACGGACAAGCTGGATAGAGCGATTGAATCCAATGAGCTGCACTTCGCATCAGTACGCGGAGGATATGTGCCCGGTATTCATACGGTAATGTTTGATTCCGCAGCAGATACCATAGAACTTACTCATAATGCGCGTAACAGAAGCGGTTTTGCAGTGGGAGCGGTATTGGCCGCTGAGTGGATAATCGGTAAAAAGGGTTTTTTTGAGTTTAAAGATATTTTTCATCAAATGCTTTAAAACAAGGAGGTAATTATGTTTAAGGGTCTATTCACTGCATTGGTCACTCCTTTTACGGGGGACGGCAGTCTGGATGAGAAAGTACTGCGTGATCTGGTAGATTTTCAAATTGAAAACGGAGTCCACGGCCTAGTACCTATGGGCACCACAGGAGAAAGCCCCACAGTTTCGCATGAAGAGCACAATAAAATTATTGAAATCGTGATCGATCAGACCAGGGACAGAGTACCGGTAATAGCCGGAGCAGGATCAAACTCTACAGAGGAAGCCGTAAGACTTACAAAAAACGCCAAACAAGCGGGAGCTGCCGCCACACTGCAGGTAGCGCCCTACTATAATAAGCCTACTCAGGAAGGTTTTTACCGTCACTTTTTAACCATTGCCGATACTGTGGATTTACCTCTTATTGTTTATAATATACCCGGTCGCAGCGCTAAGAATATTGAAAACTCAACCACGCTTAAACTGGCACAGCATAAGAATATTGTCGGAGTAAAAGAAGCCAGCGGTAATATGTCCCAGATAATGGATTTGCTTGCTTTCAGGCCGGATGATTTTACCGTACTCTCCGGTGATGATAATCTTATCTTTCCCATTATGGCTTTAGGGGGTAACGGCGTGATTTCAGTTGCCGGCAATCTCATCCCTAAAAAGATGTCCATGTTTGTTGAACAGGCACTACAGGGCAACTGGGTCGAGGCCCGTAAAGCCCACTTTGAGCTCCTTCCCCTGTTCAAAGCCATCTTTATTGAAACCAATCCCATCCCTATTAAAGCGGCCTTGGCTCTCAAGGGTATGCTGCAGGAAAACTACCGGCTGCCCTTGTGCCCCATGGAGCCGGGCAATAAAGACAAACTGAAAACCGTATTAACTGAGCTCGGTTTGTTATAAGATAAAAATAATGTGGCACTCGTCATAAATAAATAATTTATTAATCTTTTCTTTATTTTTCCCTTGCCCCTTCGTCCTTTCTCCTGTATAAAGTGGGTGATGGACGGCGCGCCTACTTTTACATATGAACATGCATTTCTGATAATCGGAGGTTTGGGGATCTTCCTCTACGGCATCAATATGCTCACGGATGCCTTAAAGAAGCTGTCGTCTGAAACCATCCGCAGCATTCTCCATAAAGCCACATCCTTTCCCCTTTTGGGGACCATGACCGGTATTGCAATAACCGCCATTATCCAGTCCTCTTCCGCAACTACCGTGCTTACCATTGGTTTCGTGAACGCCGGATTAATGAATCTTAAACAGGCGGTGAGCGTGATTTTCGGTGCCAACATCGGTACCACGGTTACCGGTCAACTCATGGCCTTTAAAGTCAGTCAGTACGCGCTGCCCTTTCTTTTTGTGGGTATACTTCTCTACATCTTTGCCAAAAAGGATTCGCTAAAAGGTATAGGCGCCCTGATTATGGGCTTTGCCATGATCTTTTTCGGTATGCACCTGATGTCGCAGGGCGTCATGCCGTTGAAAAAATCAGAGATGGTTATAACTATTTTTCAAAATTTTTCCGCTAATCCCATTCTCGGAGTACTGGCGGGCATGGTCATCACCATGCTTTTACAATCTTCTTCCGCTACGGTCGGTTTGGTACTCACCCTTGTGGGCTCGGGACTTATTAATCTTGACGGAGCCATACCGATCATTCTCGGTGACAATATCGGTACCTGTATTACGGCTGCACTGGCTTCTATCGGCACCAATCTGGCTGCCAAACGCACGGCAATGGCCCACTTCGGCTTTAATATAATCGGTACAGTCATTGTCGTAGCTTTACTGCCCTTCTATAAAAGCCTGATTCTCCTCACCAGCACGGACACGGTACGTCAGGCAGCCAATGCGCATACGATTTTTAATGTGCTCAATACACTGTTATTTCTCCCTTTTACTAGCCTTTACACCAAACTCATTGAATTAATAATACCCGGTGTTGTCAAAATCAGACAGGAGCGGGCCATCTATCTGAATAAAAACCTGCTTTTCACTCCACCCATTGCCTTTGAGGCGGTACACAAAGAGATGTCGCGCGCTCTTAAATTAAGTGATGAAGTGCTTACTGAAATAAATCGGATCATCGACACTAAGGACTATAAAAATATTGAAATACTAAAGATTAATGAGGATATTATTGACAATATTCAATTCGACATCACCAAATTTCTGGTTGAATTAAGCCGCAAAGAGCTGGCCAAGCACCACGCTGACTCTATTCCCAAAATACTGCATTCTATCAACGATATAGAGAGGATCGGCGACCACGGAGAGAGTATGTATTACATCCTCAGCCGCAAGAAGAAATTGAAAATCGAGTTTCCGCGAAACTCCGCCCAGAATCTTCTGCTTATGCTCAAAGGAGTTCAGGATTTTCAGAACCTGATTATCGAATATGTTGAACAGAAGAGCGAAGTCAACATAAAAAAGGCATATGAATATGAAAACAGGATTAATAAACAAAAAAGACAGTTCCAAGAGGCTTATCTTAGTGAATTCCATGACCGTCCCGACCATGTCCTCAACGGCATGGTGTACTATGATATCCTGATCAACTTCGAAAAAATCGGCGACCACCTGATAAATATCGCTGAAGCCTATAACGACATCCGGTATAACTAATTTACAGTACAGCGAATCTCGTATAAAAAGACCTATCCACATGTCAAGTTTTTTTAACGATAAAATGACACATTATTTTAAAAAACCTTGTAGATTTCTATTGACAAACACCATAGATAAGGATTAAAATTTTAGTAGATTAAGATGAATGCTTAATTGTAATGAGGTCTGGATTGGGTGTTTACAGATTTTATAAGTGCTGTCACCATTCCAGTTCCATAAAGCCGGTAATCAGCCCGGCTTTTTTTATATTCTTTTAGCTTTTATGCACAAGGATTTTTAAGGTGAACAAAATAAAGCAGCAAGTTATTGGTTTTTTAAAAGACCATAACCTCTGCTATACAGAGATCGACAACCGAGAAGTAATAGAGTTGCTTCTCAAAGATATGCAAAACGGGCTGGAAGGGAAAAACAGCTCCTTAAAAATGATTCCTACGTATATCCAGGCAGCAACCGCCATCCCTCCAGGGGAGCCTGTAATCGTATTGGATGCTGGCGGCACCCACCTGCGTATAGCTCAAATACATTTTGATAAAAAACTCACGCCGCATATCGATAATTTCAAGCAGCATCCCATGCCCGGTACTCAAGGCAAAGTAGATAAAGAGCAGTTTTTCAAGCAGTTGGCCAAGCATGTAGAACCCATTATTGAAGCAAGCGACCGCATCGGTTTCTGTTTTTCCTATCCCACGGAAATTCTACCGTCCAAAGACGGGAAACTGCTTTTTTTCAGTAAGGAAATAGAAACCCAAGGTATTGAAGGCCAGCTTATCGGTCAAAACCTGATAGAAGCCTTGGGAAAAGCAGGAAAAAATAATCGTAAAAGCGTGGTTATTCTCAACGATACGGTGGCCACACTTCTGGCCGCCCGCGCACAGAGTGAGCAAATGAAGTACGGCGCATACGTCGGATTTATTCTGGGAACCGGACTCAACTGCTGCTATAGTGAAAAAAACAGCCGTATTAGCAAAGCGGATAAGTTAGATCCGGCCCAAACCCAGATAATCAATACGGAAGTAGGCAGTTTTGATAAATTCCCGCGCGGAAATATTGATAAAAAGGTGGACGCCGCAACCGACAATCCCGGTTTGGGTGTATGTGAAAAAACAATCTCCGGTGCCTATTTCGGAGGGCTCTGCCTGCAGGTTATCAAAACCGCGGCTTCCCAAAAGCTGTTCTCCGGGCAAAGCAGCAGCAGCCTGGCAGCACTCAGCTCTTTAAGCACAAAACAGGTGAATGACTTTCTACTGGCTCCTTACGGCAGCAACAGCTTAGGCAGGTGTATTAATACGGAAGCCTCCGACGACCGCTCTACACTTTATTATCTATTGGACTTTATAGTAGAGCGTTCTGCCAAACTGGTATCGATTATTCTCTGCGCCATGATCATAAAGAATCCGCCTACGCAAAATCCCTGTGCACCTGTCTGTATCTCAGCCGAGGGATCAACCTTCTTTAAGCTCAAAGGATTGAAATCCCGTGTTGAATGTTATTT
>CAZEPL010000060.1:20029-25692 GCA_964514135.1 uncultured Spirochaetaceae bacterium
TCCGGCCCGGCCTGTGATCATTACAATCGGTTCGAACAAGATTTTAACTCATTACAACAGCAGCACCACAACACACACCGCCTGTCTCTTGAGTGGAGCAGGATCGAACCGGAACAGGGGCACTGGGACAAACAAGCTATAAAACATTATAAAGCTGTAATAAGCTCTTTAAAGAATAAAGGCATAAAACCCATGCTCACCCTGCATCACTTTACCAATCCGTTGTGGCTGGCAAAAAAAGGCGGCTGGGAGCGGCCGGAAGTTGTCTCGCTTTTTAACCGCTACACCCGCTTTGTGGTACAGGAGCTGGGTGAGGATGTTAAAGTTTGGATTACCATTAACGAGCCCATAGTGTATGCTTTTGAAAGTTATATTCAGGGCATCTGGCCCCCGGGAAAGCATGATTTTCAAGCGGCCATGCGTGTGATAAAACATATGCTGCTGGCACATGCACGCGCATACCATACCATTCATACCCTGTTGGGAGATGATTGTTCCGTGAGTTTTGCCAAGCACTACCGTATCCTGGATCCTTACCGGGGCTGCTCCTTTTTTGACAGGACAATTTCTTGTCTGTTTGATTTTATATTTAACCGCCTGTTTACCGGGGCCTGTATGAGCGGTGTTATACCCCCACCTGTGGCCTGGTTTAAGCGCGTACCACTGCTGAAAAACACTATGGACTTTATCGGTATCAACTATTACTCACGGGAAATGCTCAAGTTCGATCTTGCAAAACCGGATTCGCTTTTTATGTCGTTTTTTACCAAGCCCGGCTCCACCGTTAACTCCCTGGGCTGGGAGATATACCCGTACGGTCTGTACCGCTTTTTAAAAAGCCTTAAAAAATATAACAAGCCCGTTTATATAACTGAAAACGGTACCACGACTATAGATGACAAGAAGCGCTCAAGGTTTATTCTCGATCACCTGAAACAGGTGCACCGGGCCATTGCTCGCGGCATCGATGTACGCGGCTACTACTACTGGTCGTGTCTGGACAACTTCGAGTGGGCCGAAGGCCTTACCCCGCGTTTCGGGCTCATGCATGTTGACTACAAAACCCAAAAGCGCACTCTGCGCCAAAGTGGTAGGCTTTACGCAGAGATTGCAGAAAAGGGTAAGATTACGGTGGAGATGTTTGAGAGGATTGGAGAGTAAGTATTACTGCTGCATAGAATATGTAAAACTTTGCTTAGCTGAGGAAATTGCAAAACTCAAAATATATTAAGTTAATAAAATACTTATTCGTTATACCATAATAATTTAGCAATTTCCATTTTAGGAGCTTCTTGCAAAAATGTTATTTTTGCAAGAAGCTCAGCTATTTAGAAATGTCCTCTATCTGAAATAATGGACGTGTAAAATAGTATTACCGAATTTTACTCATGAGTAAAGCAGGATGGGGCTGATTTTATTCACATCCACTTCTCTTGTATCAATCTTACCAGCTGATCCGCGCCATTCTCACTAAACTCGTAATCCAGACATTCTTCAATCCGCTTTTCTCCGCTCTCAAAGCGTGCTTGTGTGGGCACAAAAACCGCATGTTTATTAAAATATTTGGCTTCCCAAAAAGCGTTATAACCTGCTCCGCAGACTAAAAAATCTATGGCATTTAAATAATCCGCTATAGGAAAAATGCCCTTATGATATGTCGATATGTAGATTACATTATACTCTTCTTCAAGATATGAATAATCCTTTTTTACACGCTCAAAGTCTCCGGGATGACCACTGTAAGCAATGCAGCAGATTTTTCGACTGCTATCTAACCCAAGGCGTTTAAGTGCTTCTTTCTTTGTATATATCTCATCTCTATTACGGATAACAATCGGATTTATCTGTTTCATGTTAAAAGATGAAGCAAATGGTTCTATCTTTAATACTTTATCATAATGTGCAGGATTAAACATAAGCGTACCGTGTTCTAAAGGTATAGAAAAAAAATTATCCGCTACCTGACGGCAGAGAAAAACTTTTTTACAGGGTAATTCTTCTATAAAATGGTGAAGAGGAAACCATAACAGGTCCACAATTAAAACATCTGGTTTAAGATCGTTTATTGTATTATATATATCTGTTGTTTTATAATTTTTTTGAGAAATGTCTTCAATTTTTTCCGGTGTTATTTGGATATGCTTGAATTCATCCGTTAAACAACCGAAAGCGGAACTGCTTAACATGATATAATCACACTTTATGTTATTTCTTTTTAGGGCATTTCCGATTGAAATACCACGGACTATCCTGCCGACACCAGTAATGCCGGAAGTATAATAGAGAATTTTCAACTACAATCCCATTATATTTAACATGAGTAAAACTGAAAAGTATCTCCACCGGGAAAATCAGTACCTTCTTTAACGTCCCAACCGCTCCATGAACCTACCGCATCGAATGCTATAATCCTATCTGCATCAGGCGCACCGCCTCCTTCATCTATGAGGTAAAAGCGTTTATTGAGAATCGCCACAAAGCGCATAGGTCCCAGGAAATGTCCAGGACTAGTATCACTTTTATTACTGGCAGCAATCCCAAAATTTTCTCGTGAAGTTAAATCTTTAGTAAGCCTTACTATCGGCGCAGGAGTTATTAGATCGGTTGTGGCCACATACACATAATTTCCTTTTAATATGACATCCTTTGCACCTTGAATGTTGATTGAGGACGACAAATTATTATCGATATCATATCTAAATACTAACTGGTTTACTCCGGGGGCATCAGTTCCCACTATATATAAAATACCGTTTTCATCAACATCAAGCCCAAGTATACCAGTAATATTATGAGGAGCACCTGTATTTATTGCTGATTGTCCGCTACCATCTAAGTTTGAGCGACGGAGTATATTACCATTCCCATAATAGACTAAATCCCGTATCTTATCTACCGCTACAGCTGCTGTATTATTGATATTTCCATCGGTAATATCACCAGGGCTAGTACCCTTTATATTGTTCAGTCGTAATACATCCGGAGCAGCTGCAAAATTAGCAATATAGATTATGCCTTCGTAGTCGAAATCGATATCGTATGGATAGATTGTACCAAGCACAGGTTGATACAAATCCCAATTTGCTGATGCAGTATTTAATGAATTTACCTGCACAAGCCTGTTGCGTCGATAATCCGGTATCACCAGCTTTGTCTCCACAGGTGCCATCTGTATCTGCACTCATTCGAACTGACCCGGTTTTAAACTCACTGTAGTCTCTCCGCCGAAAGCCAGCACGGCTATATCATTATTCGGATCAACATTCAGTTCTACTCCTACCGTACGCTCTTTTCCCGGCGGTACATATATATATAGATATCGTGGGGGGAGGGCATACGTAGTGCTCATTGTACTTAGATCCGGTCCGCTGATGGTTATTGTTACTGAAATAATATCACTCGGCAGCAGACCTTGCGGTAAATCCACAGCTCTTGAGCCGTCGATAGAGCTCTCAGGCTGACCTATATCTCCCAAATCAATGCCTATTTTGGCCTCGCCTTCGTACGGCGCGAAATTGCATGAAATATCAAATAGTATTAATAAACTTATTAAAATACTAAAAGCTAATAAATTTTCCCTTGCCCTCATAGCTTTCTCCTTTATATCTAAAAAATATTTTTCTTTTACCATTCAAGTTCAAATATTACGACCGAAACCGTGGTTTTTCCTCCGGCAACTCCTCTGCCGCGGCCCACCAAACCACCCCAGCGGAACCACCTGGATAAAAACCAAATAAAAGGCTCGTCGCTGGTAAGAATATCCACTTCGGCCAGTTTGGAGGCATCCTCTTCCGCGGTGTGCATATCAAGACCGGTAGTAGTCCAGACACCCTGCCAGTCGCGGTTGGGCAGCTTTACTTCCACCTTGCCTGTTATCTGCTTAATGACAGCTTTGCTCTGAGCATATAAAAAAGAGTGCCCGATCACTGCTAAAATGACTACAAAAATAATAAAAATAGTTCGTTTTTTCATGCATTCCCCCTTACAAAACGCCTTTAAAAACTAAAGGAAAACTCAAAACTTGACACAAAGTTAAGATTACTGCCCGCGGGCATGGCACCAAAGGAATCGCTGGTTGCCGGTATAAAAAGGCCCACATTAAGCACCAGACCCAGATCGGAAAAGGGCCTGAATCTTGTCACAAGATCCACTTCTCCTCCTAAAATAAGAGAGTCCGATCCCATATCGATCACGTAATCGGAGATATGACCGGTCGAGGCCCTAAAAAAGGCCGTACATTTAAGCGCGGTCTGCAGATTACTCCACATAGAATCTTTCATGGAATCCATGGGTTTCATGGAATATTCAATACTCACCAGAAAGATATTGGGCAGCTGTGGTGTAAAGGCAATACCCAGTTCGGTCTTGGTAACGGGTATAAATATATTGGACTCACCTTCGGAACTGCCTTCCAGAAACATATCCGTATCGTTATCACCGCTGGCAAACAAGACCTCAAATCCGAACATAGAGGCCACGCTATCTCTTAAGAACCATGAAAGCCTGCCGCCGGACGCAAAAGCCAGAATCGGCGCATACTCATATTCGGCACCTGTCCAGGACAATGTTTCACCGATCTGCACATACCCGAACAGATTATAATAAAACGACGGCAATATTGTTCCGCCTATACCCAGACCGAAGTACTGGGAGTGCAGGTGCCCACCTCTCGTGGGATCTTCCGTGGTTTCACCAGCCTGAATAAGATCGTCTTCCGGGCGCATATCGAACTGAACTAGGGCCGAAAGCGTAAGATTCTGCCTTAAAAATAATTCGGGAAAATTGAGCTCGGCAATTCCTATTACACGGGGAGCGGCAAAAAAATTATCGTCATCGGCAATATCATTGGAATCCGCTTTGGTCATGATAACCACACTCGTTTTTTTAAACAAAAAACCGGTGTATCCACCGGCTATTCTTACATCCATGAAGGAGTTTGAGTAGACAAACTCAAGTCCGTCGACCAGATGATCCAACACAAAGCCTGAAAAATCGGCCAGCGGAAAACGTCCCAGATTCAGCTTGAGCATAAACGGAGTTTCCCCTAAAATGGGAAACTCTCCCTGCAGCGCAAAAGCATCCACTTCATACATGAGCATATCCTGCAGAGTAAAGATGTAACTGGCCTGCATATTAAAGGCCAAAGCATCGGTAAAATCAAGCTGCAGCCAAACGGAAACCCGGTTGTTCTGCTTAAAAATCTCACCTTCACCCAAACTCAGAGCGGTCTCATTCTCTATGGTGCCGCCGAAAGCAATGGCAAAGACACTGGCTGCTGCAAATAATAATACAATTATCAAACAGTATCTCATCTTCGATCCTCCATAGTCTGCCTGTTTCAAATACGCCATGGCCTCATTAACACCTGCCCAGTTGGGAATAAGCTTGGCAGCCATCAGACACAGATAGGCGGATTTTCCGAATGTGGCTTGTTCTTCCTTTAAAAGCTCGTCGATAAGCCAGTTTGATTGGGCAGCAAGAGGAATCTGTGCCAGGCACAACAAAAAAGCACAAATACAGCAAAAATTAATAAATTTCCCCTTTTTCACCTACTTTCTCCTTATCTTTTTTGATATATTAATCTCACATTCCGAAGTTGAGTGGGTGAAAATTAAAATAAAAGAACAAAACACTTGTCTAGTATTAATGGCAGATAAATATTG
>CAZEPL010000061.1:0-25549 GCA_964514135.1 uncultured Spirochaetaceae bacterium
AACTAAATTAAACCCAAGAGGTAGTAAAAAAGGTTTTAAAAAGAGCATAATAAGTATTGTATTATATAGCTTTTTTGCCGGCTTGTTTTAATAACTGGACTCTGTCAAATTCAGCTTGTTTGTGTAATTGATCCAATTCTTTAATTATATCGTCAACAACATGTTGCTTTGAGTTTTCTATTAGTTTTGCCTGTTTCAAAGAGTGGGTACGAAATTCCTTGCAGTTGTACACTTTGCTTATGGTATAAATTACCACATCTTTGGTTGCGAAATCCTTTTCCATAATATTACCGGGATTTAAACGCAATGTATTACCATTTATTGCCACAAAAACCACATAATTAAAGGTTTTAAGATACGAATATACCTCTTTAAGTCCTTTACCGGTAGACGCATCCCAAGGTCTGAAGCGGGTTCCGGTCGGAAAAACAAGTATAATCCTTTTATTATGTTTTAAACGGGTAATGGCGTGCAGCGCAGCCCGGTTAATTTTAATTTGTTTTATTTTTTCTTCTAAAATTTTTTTAGCATCATTTAAATTTTTTGTTGCACTCGAAGGGTAAATAACAACTCTGGTATATGCTTCGGTAAAAGCGCGCACAAAATCGCTCGATTCATTCAGCTTCATCCCGGCTATGGAGACAATGGCTTGGCTAACCTGCTCACCGATTTCACCGTGTCTTTCCAAAAGCTCATAAAAATTGGGGATATCAAAGTTACTAAAATGCTGCATGAACAGGAGGCACGATTTGCCCGTCCGGGCCAACTCATATAACTTTTCTATATTCTCAAAACCATTAATCCTGCTGCCAGGCAGCATCAACTCACTTACCACCCGCCGTATAATGGGTTTATTAGTCGCAAGGCCCTCCTGGTATACGTTCTTTTCGGTAATAAGCTTATCGACCGATGAGTTGCTGATAAGTTTCTTTTTTAGTTCTCTATACGCATCAATTATTGGTATCATAACGTTCAAAGGCTATTCTAATTAGTTTTTTTTACTATTGTCAAGAGTATTTAGCTAATTCTGTGTTAACCAACTTTTATTCCTGATTGAGAACGGTCTCAGTGCTATTTTGTTCTACAGGCAAATTCCCGCTTACCTTAACCTCAACAACTTTTTCTCTGAGCTCATCCACAAGCTGTTTATTTTTCTCCGATACAACCTGGAGTAAATCCAATGCCTTCTGAATCTCATAACTGCCGCTGAGCTGTTCATGTGCAGCCTGGATTATCTCCTGAGCCTCATTATCAACTCGCTTTATTATATCCAGCACTCGGAGGCTGCCTTCGGCCTCTTCGCTTGTGCCTGTTTTAATTAAACCGGAAAGCTCTACCAGATGAGTAATGGAAGTAAGTATTTCCTGTGCTCCGGCCCGTTGTTCACTCATTGCATTGGCAATTTCTACGATTATTTTTACAGTTTTATCGATATCCTCCAAAATCTGACTGAAAGCTTTTCCGGTTTCTTCAGAGAGTTTGGCACCATGCTCGATTTTTTCAAGGGTCTCCTGCACATTTTTCTTGATGCTTTTTGCTTCCTTTCCCGAATCCGAAGCAAGTTTTCGGATTTCCTCGGCAACAACCGCAAACCCCTTGCCCGCTTCTCCGGCATGAGCAGCCTCAATAGCGGCATTCATGGAGAGCAGATTGGTTGTTGCTGCCAAACGGGTTATACCGCCAATCCCTTCCGCTATCTTCTTGGAAGTTTCGGATATGTCCTGCATGGACTGCATCATGGTTTTAATATGTGTTTCTCCCTGACTGGCAATCTGTTCCAAAGTCTGTCCGATTTCTTTAGCGTTTTCTGCGCTTTTACTCACAGAATTAATAGAACTCACCATTTCTTCTATACTGGCCGAACTTTGCGCCACCGCACTGGATTGACTATCGATATTTTGTTTTATCTTCTCGGTAGTTTCATTCATGCTATTCACTTCTTTAACGGTTTCCTCTATTGCCCCCTTCTGCCTGTCCAGACTCTTGTTCACACTCTCGATTGTGGCAATCATTTCGCGGGTGGCTACTCCGGACTCCGATACGGCAGAAACAAGGTCTACATTAATGCCTTCAATTGATTGTAATACCTGTTTAACTCCCGTAAAAACCGTATCCAGTTCGACGACCATGGTGTTCAGTGCGTTTCCAATCTCATTTATTTCTTCATCAGCGGTAAATGAGGAACGTACGGAAAAATCCTTTTCTTTAATGTGGTTTACGATATTCAGAATACCGCTCATGGGACTGCTTATTCTTCTGAGGAGAATTATTACACCGATTCCCAAAGCGATCAAAATTATTCCACAAATGGTGAATACAATCTTTAATGTGCCAACCGCAGGATCTTGAACGTTAAGCCCGAATAAGTTTATCAATCCGAAGCCGAAGGTTCCTAAAATGAGTACTCCGCAGATACCAAAAAATAGAATACCGTATTTCTGAAAGTTAGTGCTTTTTTTATCCATTGCATACCTCGTTAATATACTCTCTTGATAGCTTTACTATTTACTATATTAACTTTATAATTTTTCTTACCAATTGTCAAAAAAAGTTTATTTTTTTTACATTTTTCATTTATCACTTCTGTTGCAAAGATAATCGATTTGGATTATAAATCTTAACATGAAATCATTACCAAGCTGGAGATTAGAACGTATCTATTCATCTTTTACCGGGAAAAAACTGCAAAACCATTTCAGGCTTCTTGGTAAAAATATTAGCCGTATCGTCAGGCTGGTTGAAACTCCGCCGCGGGCTCAAGCTAAAAAGGCTCTCTGGGTTAAAGCGTACATTACATGCTACAACACCTGCAGCGATCTGTTAGTCACCCTTTATGCCTATGCCTATATGCATTATACAAGCAATACAACCAACTACGACGCTGTTAAATGCATGAACGACCTGGACAAAGCCAAAATCCCGTTGATAAGCTCAATTGTTTCATTTCGCAATACGCTGGCCGGGGACAAACAGCTCTTAAAAACCGCACTCCGCTTGCAACCTGAGCTTGAGCCCTATACGTTTTTTTTAAACGAACAGCTCATTCTGCAAAAGCACCAGATGACCAAAATTGAAGAAGAGCTTGCCGCAGACCTCTCTCGTTCGGGTGCCGATCTTTGGAGCAGATTACAGGAAGCCGTCTCATCCCAAACCTCGGTTGCCTGGGATACAAAAAGCAGGAAGAAAAAAACAATAATCGAACTCCGAGCCTTGGCGCATGATCCGCAGAGGCAGGTACGCGAGAAGGCTTATTCACTGGAGCTCTCCGCATGGGAAACTGTTAAAACACCACTGGCCTACGCACTTAATGGAGTAAAGGGATTCTCCGTGAGTCTTAATAAGCGGAGAGCTTATGAAAACACCCTGGAATGCTCTTTACTCCAAGCCAGAATCTCACACAAGGTCTTAAGTTCACTTATTACTGTTATGAAAAATACACTGCCGGATTTCAGGAGGTACCTGCGGGCCAAAGCTAAAGTGCTAGGTTTAAAAAAATTAGCTTTTTTTGATCTTTTCGCACCCCTTTCCACCTCTGCTAAAAAATGGAGTTTTAGCAGGGCCAAAGAATTTATAATCCACGGATTTGCTCATTTCAGCCAGGAATTAAAGAACTTCGCGGTTAAAGCTTTTAACGAGAACTGGATCGATGCGCAGCCTAAAACAGGTAAGATCGGCGGCGCTTATTGTATTTCGTTACCCTTGCAGCAGGAATCCCGTATCCTCTGCAACTTCGACGGTTCTTTCTCAGCCGTAACCACAATAGCCCACGAGCTTGGCCATGCTTATCACCATCATGTGCTGCGCAAACACAGCGCAATACACAGAGATTATCCTATGACTCTGGCAGAAACCGCTTCTATCTTTTGCGAAAATATTATAATCAATAGCGCTTTGAATACCTTCCCCAAATCGGAAAAAATAAACCTGCTTGAAATCTTTCTGGCCGACAGCACGCAGGTTATAGTGGACATTCTTTCCCGCTTTTACTTTGAAACGGAACTTATAAACTTAAGAGAAGAGAAAGAGCTTTCAGCAGATGAGCTCAACCAACTCATGCTTAGTACCCAGCGAAATACTTACGGTGATGCTCTGGATCCTAAATATCTTCATCCCTATATGTGGGCTGTTAAAAGCCATTACTACCGGTCGGAACTGGCCTTTTACAACTTTCCCTATGCTTTTGGACTGCTGTTCGGATTAGGACTCCACGCACTCCATACCGAGCAAGGTGAGAGCTTCACCGCCATCTATAATAAATTATTACAGGACACAGGCCGTATGAACTGCATGGAGCTTACCAAGCAGGTGGGATTTGATATCGAATCAGCAATTTTTTGGGAAAAAGGTATGGACATTATTAAAAAACGTATTGATGAATTTGCAACCTTAGCTTAGTATATTATTTTATAAAGAAAAGAGAAACCACAGATTACACCGATTTAGTCCTCAAGAATAATTATTTCTACCCGGCGGTTTTGCGCCATGCCTTGCTCGGTATCATTGCCGGCCACCGGTTCCGTTGCCCCTCTTCCTTCATAAAGAAAGCGTTCCGCGGGGATTCCTTTGCTTACCATATAATCGACTATGGTTTTGGCCCGTTCTACAGAGAGGGTATACTGCGATTCTTCCGAACCCCAGCGTGCCGTATGCCCTACAACCAGAAAAGTTCTTCCTTTAATCTTTTTAAGGGTTTCTGCAAGAGCATCGAGTCGGGCATATTCTTCAGGCTTTACCACCGCTTTATCCGCAATAAAATGTATTTTATTTAGAGTAAGGGCAACTCCTTCTTCGCGTTCTTCAACTACGATATCGGGGATATCCGACTCTTGCAACTCTTCTATGATATCTTTTTTGATCTCATCCCGGTCCATTACTACAATCATATCGAACCAGGTAAGAATAAAGCCTTTATATATTTCCTCCGTACCGTTATTATAAGCATAGGTCTCTTCCACCAGATCTCTCATAAACAGAGGCCGCTTTCCTTCACTGTCGAAATAAATTGTCACTACATGTTTGCCGCTGATATTGCGGATGCGCTCATCACCATATACATCATCGCCGACTTTATAGCGCATAGCATATTGAGCCTGAATAACATCCC
Source organism: uncultured Spirochaetaceae bacterium (assembly GCA_964514135.1). Lineage (GTDB taxonomy): Bacteria > Spirochaetota > Spirochaetia > SZUA-6 > RPPD01 > JAFGGG01. The sequence continues at coordinate 5,105 of CAZEPL010000061.1, forward strand.
ACTCTACTCCGTTATACGTACCCTTACCTTTATATTCATATTCGCAATAAAAAGGCACTCTAGTAAAAACTCCGTCACGAAAAGGCTCTACGATACGCATACCATAGGCCCGCCATTTTTCACCGACCTTTACCGCTTTTTGGGGAAATACGGGAAAACCACGCAGCAGAGGGTAGGCCTGGCTCTCAGAAATCACATAATGTCCGTCGGAATTAATGCTAAACCTGGAATCAATTGTTTTATCGATTCTACGGGCAACATGACGAGCTTCCCGCTTCATCTCCTCTAACACATAAAATTTACCTTGATAAACCTCATGCTTTCCGGTCTCATCTTCTACAACCGTCAATACACCCCGTACTTCACGATAGATATATCCTTGATAGCTGCCGTTAACACGCTTACTAAGATCGTGTCTTTCCGTCAGTTTGAATTTTTCTCCGGGGATGAACTGAATTTCAAAGGTTTGATCTGAATAAAGAAAAGCCGGGACTGCAGAGCACAGTATTAATATAAGGTATACAACTCGTTTAGATATACACACAAACCGCTCCTTACTTCAATTTTAGCACAATACCCTTTCTAAAACTATGTCTACTTGTAAATGAATCTTGACCGCTGAACCCGATAATAATGGGCAGTTCTTTCTGACCCTCTTTAATAATACCTGAAGCACGTACTTCCACTTCTAAAGTGGTAATATTATCTGCCTCTTTAACTGCCAGGTCTGTTATCAAACTTTCCGTGACAGCCAGATCTTCATGGCCATGCCCGACTCCGATCTGCTCTTTAAACTGCGGCTGGCCGTCTTTTATAAAACCGATAATAATGTGGGCATCGTTCATCACCTTTGAACCAACTCCGATCGAAACCCAGCCCGTTGATTGTGCTACCAGAGCAAAAAATACGGATTCCTGTCTGCGCGCTGCATAGAGAGTGAGCCCGGCATACTCCTCTTTAAAGCCGTATTCATCCTGAGCCACCACACCGTCTATCTGAGGCGTATGAGCGGTAACAGCCAAACCTTCCGCAGACTGGGGCGAATTACCGCAATTATACAGCAGCAGACCAGATAATACGACCAGACATAACATAGCTATCATTAGACGCATGCTTCTAACTCCTTACTTTGTGTTTACTAAATACTAATAATAACCTATGAGAATATACTATATCAACAGAGTATTTATAAAAGAATAAAGAAAAAGGTAGGAATTAAAGGAATTTAAGCCCAGACCCGTGATTTATAATCCTTAATGACTTCTATTTTGGTGGGATAAATATTTTCAATAATGTCATCCGGGTTAAACCACATCTTCACTTCATTTTCCGCACTCTCATCCGAATCCGAACAATGAATCAAATTCTCCATGATGCCCTTTTTATTAATACGACCATAGGCACCGCGGATTGTTATGGGATCGGCTTCCAAAGGATTGGTTGCTCCTGCTATTTTACGTACTTTGGTAATTGCATCCTCACCCTCATACACCACAACCAAAACCCGTTCAAAATCGGGCCCATAGGTTTTACCGGAAAAGTATTCATAAAGATCATTGAAAAAGGGTTTATCCTTAAGGTGTGCATAATGCCTTTCGGCGATCTCACGAGATACTCTTACAATCTTTGCTGCAATTATTCTTAAACGGGCCTCCGAAAGCCTGGTTAATATATTACCTGTTAATGATTTTACCAAAGCATCGGGTTTTAAGATTATAAGCGTATATTGATTTTTCTCTGTGTTCTCCATAGTGGTTGTACTGTATACAATTCCCAAAATAAAATCAAGAGACAAGCATCATACTCTCATTTTTGTACTTGTGTAATTCAAAACATGTATATTATAATAATTGTTTAAGGAGTTTGCACCGTGCCTGCCAAAAAGTTCACTCCTATCACCCGTAAGGTAAATATTATTATTGTGATCTCCCTCCTGCTCGGAATCGGCGGAATAATCATATTCTTTTCTCTGGCTCTGGTACAGGAGATTGCGGCTTCTTTAGAGAAAAACCTTAAGCAGCATTCGGATACGGTAAAAGTTTCAATCAGGAATATCATGGTACCCGGGTATGCCGATATAGCTACCCGCTATTTTGAAGAGGTAACCACGGTAAATCCGGAGGTATCGGTAAAACTATACAGGCAGGACGGAAAGCTGGCATTTTCAGATACCAGTACCATCCTCACCGTTAATGAAAACCAGGGATATGAGAGATTTTCTACAAATGTTCCCCGGATTATTGCTACAGAAATTCCGGTGCAGCCCTATTTTAAAGAGGCTTTAACTGTTTCACCCGAAGAGAAGCTTGTATCATTTCAAATACAGAGGGACAATGGTGTTTTTTTCACGATTTACGAAAGGCTGCAAAATCGCCCACGCTGTATGCAATGTCATGGCCCATTGCATAACTTCCGCGGTGTAATCTGTATAGAAAGCAATATCACCGAATCAATTAATAAGCAGACCCTTTATCTTTTTGTTTCGTACGGTCTCTTTATTGTTATTTTAATCGGCCTCACCATAGTGCTGACCCAATTCGTTAAAAGGACGGTTATCCTCCCTGTAAAGATTATCGGCTCTGTGTGCACCAGTGTTACTGAGGGTCAGTTTGATAAACGCGTCGATATCAACAACAATGACGAGATCGGCGTGCTTGGCAGTACGGTTAATCAAATGGTGCAGGGATTATACGAGAGATTCAAACTGTCCAAATTTGTATCATCATCCACACTTCAGGCACTTAAGGTCGATAAAGCCGGAGAAAAACTTCCCCTTACTATCCTGTTCAGTGATATCCGCGGTTTTACGTCTTATTCGGAGAAAAAACCGCCTGAGGATGTAGTAGAATCATTAAACAAGATGCTCAATTTCCAAACTGAAATTATTACTGAAATGGGCGGTGACGTTGATAAATATGTTGGTGATGAGATCGTTGCTATTTTCACTACCGAAAATCCTGAACTATCCGCCTGTCGCGCCGCCTTACGCATTCAAAGCGAGCTTTCAGAAAAAAGCAGCTCATTATATAGCGGTCTGGAGGTCGGGATCGGCATTAATGTCGGAGAAGTAATCTTAGGCATGATCGGCTCGGAAAAGCGCGCGGACTATACGGTTATAGGCGACAACGTAAATACCGCCTCCCGTCTGTGCAGGGCGGCCAAAGCCGGACAGATAATCATTGCCGACAGCATCTATCAGAAAGTTAAGACTGAAATTCAAGCAGAAGGGCCGTTTCGAGTACGCGTAAAGGGAAAAGATCAGTACCTGCGTGTTTATCTTTTAAAAACTCTTTAAAGAGGAATTAGGTATGAAACAGGCAATACTCGTTTCCTTTATAATTTGTCTTATGTGGCATTGTGCACCGCAAGTTAAAAATTATGTGATACCGGAAAATTATGCATCCTGGAAAAAAACCACAAATGTAGAGCTCAATTACCCCATACCCGGACACCTGGAAGCCCTTAAAGGCTGGTTATGGATAGTACAAGATTTAAAAAAACCTCTTAACGAATATTCTGTTTTTACAAGTGATTTTTGTCTTGATTGCCATACGGATGCCAACCGCAGCCATAATTTAGGTACGGGTAATCCGGATGAGGAATTCCGCGACTATGTATTCTTTCCGTATGATGTCAGTAAAGAGTAAAAAAACTATAATTTTATATCCATTGAATTCTCTATGGAAATTTTAAGAAAATTTATTATATCAGCTTCTTTAATATTAAGAGAACCCGCCCGAGCCACTCTTACCGCATTTAATATCCCCAAAAAAAAGACCATAAGAGCCGTCTCAATAAAGCGTTTATTGAATCCATCAAGCGCCGGCTTCTTTTTTGAAATGGACCGGATAAGCTCATATATCATAGTGCTTAACACCTCAATTTTTTCTTCGATTCTCGTGAAAGCAATAGCTTCGGATAAGAGTATATTAATCAGATCCACATCTTTAAGTATCTCCGGAAGAAACTTTTCAATAATAGCCTTAAGCTTGGATTCATCGCTTTCTTGAGAGGAAACGGTCTCTAAAAGGCGCTCATAAAGATCATGCCAGCCTTCTTCGACAATTACTTTCATTATTTCATCTTTACTTGAAAAATAAGTATAGATACTTCCCACAGGCAGATTGGTTTCTTTTACAATATCCGATATAGATGTATTAAAAAATCCCTGTTGCGAGAAGAGCATTTTAGAAGATTCTAAGATTAACGCACGTTTATTTTCGTCTTTTAACCTTGCCATATTTCCCCCTATCTAATCGCAGGAGCAGTTAATCGAATTTCAGATACTTCATTTATTAAAAAAAATAATCACAATAATAGTAATTATTTTATGTAATCATGTAAATAGCCATAAATCAGGACTTATTGTTATATCTAGATTTAATCAGAATATTTCTTACTTATTTCATAAAACCGTTTTTTTTGTTTTGCGAATATTTCTACAATTTTAGGGTCAAAATGAAACCCGGAATCCGCCTGTATTATTTGTTCGGTTTTTTCTTTTGTGTATGCTTCTTTATATATTCTTTCAGTCATCAGCGCATCATAGACATCCGCTAAAGCAACTATCCGTGCCTCCAAAGGAATACTTTCAGCTTTGAGTCCGTTAACATACCCGCTGCCGTCCCATTTTTCATGATGGTATAAAGCGATATTTTTAGCCATACTATCAATCTCCGGAGAGTCCAGAATCTTAAATCCGATAACAACATGTTCCTTCATTTTTCCGAATTCCTCTTCAGAGTATTTGCCTTTTTTCTTTAAAATATTATCCGGAATACCCACTTTGCCGATATCGTGCAGAGGGGAATATACCTTTATCCTCTTAATAAAATCCAGATTACAACCATAATATTCTGCCAAAAGCACAGAATATTCGCTTACCCTTTTAATATGGTTACCCGTATCGGCATCATTATAAATATTTGCATTCTCAAGTGCCATTATTAAGGCAACCGTCAAATTATTAACCTTTTTTGTCTTTTCTTCGACCAGATGAATAAGATGCATCTCGCTGTTCTTCAGTAAGGAATTTTTTACTTCCAGTTCATCAAGCACATGCTTGAGCTTAAGGTGAGTATTAACCCTGGCGATCAGTTCAGCTTTATTAAACGGTTTGGTTATATAATCCACACCGCCGACTTTGAAAGCCTTTACGATATTATCAACATCCCCCAGCCCCGTAACAAAAATAATGGGGATATCCTGTAGCAGCTTGTTATCATTTAAATACTGAGCAACTTCTATTCCGCTCATCATGGGCATCATAATATCCAAGAGAATTAAATCAGGCAGATTGTCCGTACCATACTCAAACAACTCAATCACATCCTGCCCGCTCCGGGCCATCATTATTTCGCAATCCGTATTTTTCTGCAGAATTGAGGCCAGAAGCTTTCTGTTTTCAGCTACATCGTCGACAATGAGGATTTTAGTACCCATGCTTAATTAAACCTTCCATCCTTCGCATTAATTTGTCTAATCCTTCTTCATCAAAGTCCTTTGCAATTTTTTCAAGCTCTTCTTTAAGTGAAGCCACAACGTCTGTAGTCTCCCCTCTTGACAGCTTTCCAGCCAGCTCTAATAGTTTATTCTGATCAAATATCTTAATATTTTTTTCAAGCTCAGCTACAACTCCTTGCAACAGAGTCTTTGTTTTATTATTAAACTTGGTATTTTTACCACTCTTCTTATGAATGAGCACCGTATTCATAACATCATGGATTGCTTTTATGAATTTATCTTGATTAATTGGTTTTGATATGTAACCGTTACAACCGGCTCTGGTATATTTCAGTGCATCACCTTTCATAGCATATGCCGTAAGAGCAATAACATACAGATCTTTTAAATCCTTATGGTTTCTGATGAGTTTGATCACTTCAAGACCGTCCATAACAGGCATCTGCATATCCAACAGTAGCAGATTATACTTTTTATTATTTTTTATTCCCTCTTGTAATAAATCCAACACAAGCTGACCATTGTCTGCAAAATCGAAACCTACATTTAACTTTTTTAAATAAATACCAATAAGTTTTTGATTCAAGTCATTATCTTCCGCGATTAATACTCTAAAGTCATTTTTATTTTTATTGTGTAAAGGAGAAGTTATTCTCTGAATATCTTTAAAATAATAGCGCGGTATTTTATCCACAATTTCTTTTACCACGGATAATAATGGAATGACCCTATTGATTTGAGCATTTTCTTTGTTCACTTCTTTATCAATCTTTAAGAATATATCGTAAATTTCACTTATGCCCAGATTACCGTAAACTCCTTTAAGGTCATGACCCAGTTTTTTAATCATTTTCATGTCATTATGTAATACAGCATTTTCTAACTCTGCAACTCTTTCCGGCAATTTTTGTATACCCTCTATAATTAGTTCCCTCATTTGAGGATCGCCTCCGGCCTGTTTCAGCCAATACTGAACCATTCTCTCATCCCGGAGTTTGTTTCTCACTTCTGTTACCATGTGCTCCTCTGTCTGTTTTAAGGGAATCTCTACGGTGAATGTCGAACCTACCGCAACCTGGCTAGCGAGATAAATCTTACCCCCCATTTTTTCTATAAGGCCTTTGGAAATGGCCAATCCCAAACCCGTTCCGAAATACTCTCTTGTCGTGGAATTATCCACCTGAGAAAACGCTGAAAAAATCAAATGCTGTTTTCCCTTGGCAATCCCTATCCCCGTATCACTCACGCTTATTTTGAGTGTCTTATGGCCTTCATAGCGACAATCAATATGAATTTTACCTTCTTTGGTAAATTTAAACGCATTGCTTACCAGATTAAGTATTATTTGATTGACCCGCCTTTCGTCACCGAACAGATAATCGGGAACCGATTCAGCTACGTTAATGCTAAAAGCAATATTCTTTTCGCCGGCCTTAATGATAAACATTTTTTTAATATCATTTAATAGATCCCTCATAGAAAAACTCGCATTTTCAAACTCGATCTTATCGGCTTCCATTTTTGAGAAATCGAGAATGTCATTTATTATTTCCAGTAAATTATCCCCGGCTTTCATAATTATTTTCAATTTATCTTTTTTCTGGGAATTCTCCTCTTCTTCCAGTAATAATTCGGTAAAACCGATGATTGAATTCATGGGAGTTCGTATTTCATGGCTCATATTAGCCAAAAATTCACCCTTGGTTTTATTTGCATTTTCCGCAGCCTGCATGGCGGCTATCTGGAGCTCTTCGGACTGCTTCTGCTTTCTAAAAAGCAGTGCGCCTTTAAGCGAGCTGCTTATATAACCGCGCAGAGTTTCATATACGGTTTCTATTCGCGAACCCAATTCAAAGAGAATGAATCCAAAGTGTTCATCCCGGAAAAATAACGGCATAAGCGCCATGGAGTATCTTTCATGAGCAGGCAGATATTCTCTTGGAATCAGTTCAAACGTGGGAAAGCAATTGATACTGTCTTTGGCGGTAAAGCTTTTGTCTTTATTAAATGCCAGCAGCAATTGTGATTTTTGCGGAACACTCCAGAAATACTTTGCTATTTTTTTAACCGGCCCGTCAAATAAGGCAATACAGCACTTACTAATTCCGACATACGGCAGCTGTTCTTTTATATCTTCAAGCAGCTGATTAAATTCAAATGAGGAAAGCAATACACTGGCTACCGACCGCAATGTCCATACCATATGTTTTTCATTGACGCTTTGAAAAGGATCGGGTCTGAGCAGCAATTCGCTTAAAAAAATCTGGATTTTTTTATAAAGCAGCTCAAGAAAAAATATAGCATTATTATCTTTTAAAGTGAGAAGCGTATTGGTATATAAGGTTTTTATTACATTTTGCCAGAACGATTCATGCTTTGTTACTCCCAACTTTGAAATCGGTAAATCGGTAATGAGATAAAAAAAGGCTTTACTCTTATAATCATGATTTTTTATACATTCTATCATACCATCCAGCATTTTCTTTAACCAGTCAAAAAGCGCTGTATTATTTATTCCTTTGGCTTTTAATTCTCGTGTTGTATTATTAATGATTCTTTCTTTGTTTATTTCCAAATCGCTTTTTGATCTGTCATCACCTGCGGGTTGATGTTCTATTGTGGAATCAATATACAGCATGGAAGGGGAAAAACATCCGCACGACTGTCTGATTACTGCTTTTGAAGGTAGATATGAAATATCCGGTACCTTTTCTCCATTAATTTGAGCAAGCACAATTTCCAGTGCTTTCTTAGCTTGGTTGTGCAGAGGTTGGGTAACCGATGTCAATGGCGGATTGAAAATCTTTGCTAATTTAATATCATCAAAACCGGTTAATGCGATATCCTGCGGTACTCTGATACCCTTTTCCTGTAAATACTTCAAAGCTCCCAATGCCATATCGTCATTGGCCGATACCACTGCATCACACTGCTGCTTTCTATCTTCGAGCAATATGCGCATGGCTTCGCTTCCCTTGTCATAGACAAAATTACCGGGAACAACCAATTCAGGATTAAATGGGAGCTCGTATTCCTCCAGTGTTTTTTTATATGTTTCAAACCGAATATCCGCTTCCTGATAACCCTCAGGCCCCCGGATATGAGCGATGCGCTTGTATCCGTGATCAACAATGAGATGCTTGATCACTTCTTTTAATCCGAATTTATTATCAAGTAAAATACTCGGTATGCCTTTTATCGCCTGCCCTATACTGGCAGTCGGCAGCGGCTGAAATCTTTCACAAAAGGCAGTTGATTCTTCCAGAGAAATAAAACAACCCAAAGAACCCGTTAAGATGATTAAGCCGTCCAGATTCCGTTCATTAACCAGGCTGTAACTAAGATGATGCTGGTAATCATAGCCGTAGGGTGAACCAAGGGCTTTGCCCACGATGAATATTAAATTGACATCCAGCTCAAGCGCGTTATCTGCAATATTTTTCCAAATATTGGCTTGATAATCTTCATCGAGCATCCCTATAAGCATACCTACTGTCGGTCTGTCTTTATTTATCTTTCCCATAAAGGCGTACCCTTTGATGTACATTACTAGTATAAGAATTATTAGTTCAATTTGAAAATTTTTTTGATGAGATTTTTATTGAATTCTATTATTGCATCCTAAACATCTCTCCATATACTAAATAGTATATGCGCTTCAATTTCTAAAAAAATCACGAAGTTGATTTTAAAAGCGCAACAAAAAAGGAGGAAGTATGCAGTTTAAAATTGAAAATGGGCCGGTATTTACCTGTCTGCGTGTTCAGCTTGCGGCCGGTGAATCCATAAAGGCAGAAGCCGGGGCCATGGTGTCGATGTCCAATACATTGGAATTACAATCCAAAGCAACCGGCAAAGGTGTGTTTGGAACATTAAAGGCTGCCGTGGGGGGAGAGTCTTTGTTTGCTTCTCTTTATACCGCGAGTCAGGGTGCAGGAGAACTGGTATTGGCTCCACCTGTTCTTAAGCTCCTATGGCGCAATACTCGAAAAAAGCTTAACCAGCGGCGAAAATTATATTGTTGACACGGGCCATATTATTGCCTTTGAAGAATCCGTTCAATACAAGCTTAAAAAAGCAGCCAAGGGAATATTCTCCACCCTGGCCTCCGGCGAGGGATTGGTCAGTGAATATACCGGTCCCGGAAAACTCTGGATTCAAACACGAAATCTAAAAGGATTTGCTTCATTAATTACCAAGTTGGCCCCAAGAACAAGCTAGCCGGCGATTTACATAACATATCAATTTACGCTATAGTATGTGAAAAATAAAGGAGCTAACGTAATGTCACAACCGCTTATCTTAGATGGGAAGAAAATTGCCGCCGAAATACAGGAAGAGCTTAAAACCCGAGTAGCCCATCTGATTTCGAAAACAGGGAAAAATCCTATTCTTGCTACGATTTTAGTAGGAGATGACCCTGCTTCCGTCACCTATGTGCATATGAAAGGCAATGCCTGCAGGCGAGTGGGAATGGAATCCTTAAAAATTGAGCTGCCGGGGACTTCCATTACGGAAGCAGTGCTCAACAAAATCGAGGAACTTAATAACAATAAAGATGTACACGGAATACTGCTTCAGCACCCGGTACCTGAGCAGGTAGATGAGCAGTTATGTTTTAATACTATTGCTTTGGAAAAGGATGTGGACGGAGTAAATACTACCAGTTTCGGTAAGATGGCTATGGGACAAAAAGCCTTTATCAGTGCAACCCCTTTGGCAATACTCACCATACTCAAATACTATAATATTCCGCTTCAAGGAAAGGATGCCGTGGTTGTAGGCAGAAGTCCGATTCTAGGCAAACCGGTTGCCATGATGCTGTTAAATGAAAATGCCACAGTTACCATTTGTCATTCCAAAACTCAAAACCTGCCTGAAATCGTAAAAAGAGCGGATATTGTCGTAGGTGCTGTGGGAAAACCCAAATTTATTAAAGCCGAATGGATTAAAAAAGGTGCCGTGGTAGTAGATGCAGGCTACAATCCCGGTAATGTGGGGGATACGGATTTGGAAGCAATTAAGCATATAGCCTCAGCCTATACACCTGTACCCGGCGGTGTAGGACCGATGACCATTATCTCTTTAATGAGCCAGACAGTAGAAGCGGCTGAGAAGTATTATAATATTCAATAAAAGCAGCAATTGACTGCGTGGTTAAAAAACCGTATGATGCTTGAATACAAAAAATGCTAAAACTAACTATATAATAATCTCCTAGTAAGGAAAGAGTAACTATGCACAACGCGTATATAAAGCGATGCTTGTTTTTCGCAAGCATTATTTTTTCAAGCTTATTCTTCTTCATAAACTGTATTTCAAAAGATATTGGTCCGAACGGCCATACCGTTTTTTTAATCGATAAAGAGCATACCATCAGTTATGCAAGTTTCAAGGATGCTGAACAAGAACCTGTATTTACTAAAATAAAAGTATTACAGCAACTCCCGGGACAGGCTGAGCTGGAAGTGCTTGATATTGTTCCTCTTGATATGGATATACTCTTAATTATTACACGCAAACACGGTGTCTATAAAATTGTCAATCTGGCTAAAAAAAATGAGTATATCATAAGAATAGACTCAGGGCTTCCGCCCCAAATGATTTATCCCTTTGAGGAAAAGGGGCTTACAAAGCCTGTTGTAAGCCATTCGCTTTCTGCGGATAAAAAGCGAATCGCACTTCTTTTTTCGACCGGTCTCTTTCTTTCTTTTAACGGAGGTTATAGTTTCCAAGCAGCTCCCCTTTCAGGCATCAAAGCAGTGGATGAACCTCTGGCTCTTGCCTGGCACCCGGAAAATCAAAAACTTATTCTTATAGGCACTTCTTTTAACGGTATATATTACTCCATCGATGGCGGGAAGACAGTAAATAAAATAGAAAAAGGAATACCGGGTGAACCGAGGATGGCTCCTTTTTTACTCGAAGAAGTACGCTCCATATGCTTCGGCTCTTCCGAAGATACCTTCTTTGCGGGATTTGGTAATGGCGGCGGTGTATGGCAAGGGAGTATCTCGCAAGAGAGTGTTCAAAAACTTGCCGATTCTTCTCTTTACACCTATCCGGACGGTGATTTCTATATGATTGAAAACCTTAACTACCTTGCCGGTAACCTTATACTTTCCACCGACAGACAAAGACGTAAAATTATCACATTTAAGGCTTCCCAATACCCCCGGAATCTGCATTCAATGATCTACAATTATATTCTTTATTCAGACCAGCTTGTTGCCCTATGCTCGGCCGGACAGCATGCCTCTTTTGTCAAGCATTACAAACCTAAACGCACTTTTACTCCGGGAGCCAAAGCATTAAACAAGCGGGCCATGTACATAAGCTACACCTTCACTCAGAGTGATAACTATGATAAGCTCATCAAGCTGCTGTCCTTGTTAAACCTGAATGCCGTAGTTATTAATCTAAAGGATGATTACGGTTCCATCAGAGTACCGACAGCTGATCCTGTTTTGAATCAGGTACCCGAAGCAGTGGATCCTTACCTGAACGTGGTAGCTACTGTAAAGAGATTAAAACAGGATGGAATTTATGTAATCGGCAGAATGGTTGTATTCAAAGACGAGCACCTCTATAAATATAACAATTATAAATACGCTATAAAGGATACAGCCGGGCATGTATTCTTAAAAGGACCGGAAATGTGGGTAGATGCCTATAGTGAATTTGTTTGGGATTATAACATCCGGGCTGCCCAAGCCATGGTAAAAGCCGGTGTCGATGAAATTCAATTTGATTACATACGCTTTCCCGATATCCGCAACAGGAAAGACACAAGGAAATATGATTTCCAAAAGAAAAATCAAATAATGCGCGAAGCACTCATCTCCTTTTTAAAAAAAGCCAGAGAAACTATAGCGGTTCCCATCTCTATTGATCTTTTCGGTTATAATGCCATATCGAAAATGGGAAACTGGATCGGTCAGGATATTGCGGAACTTGCCCAGTATGTAGATGTGGTAAGTCCCATGTTTTATCCCTCCCACTACGGAGGCAGTTATGCCAGCCATTATGGCGATAAACGCATCTATTATATAATCTACCTGAGCTGTAAACGTACAAAAGAGCTTATCGGCGGTGCTCATTTACGACCATATATACAAGCTTTTTATTACAAAGAAAATACAGATAACTACTGTGTGGATTATATTAGTTGGGAGCTGGACGGCCTTAAAAACTGCGGACTTACTGATTATATTTTCTGGAACGATCTGCATGAATATACGATTCTCATAAGAGGTGTGAGAAAGTATATGGGATTTGACGGCGGGCCGCTTTCCGGCGAAATCTTAGCCGGTATTCCCCGCAAGCTGTCTTTCTCTTCCGTACTGGAGAAGGAAGTACAGGGAGTTCAACATTAGGATTAATCTCTATGCCTGCGATAATTTTTAGGTCTAAGATAACTTTTAAAATCGCCTCCCCGGCGCAGGAGTTTAAGCTTGATGATGAGAGATTCTATAGTCCGCTTATACTGCACCCGAGTAATGGAAAGTCTCTCCTGCAATGTCAACTCTTCCCTTACCCTCCTCCTTTTCTCCGCAGAAAGAAGTGAGAGCACACATCCCCGTTCCGCTTCATCCATATAGAGAAAAGAAAGCGCAAGTTCTCTATCGCTTGATGTCATTAATGTATTCTGCACGTCAATTCGGGGCAGTGTTCTTATAAGCTTCATTAACGTATTATTAAGCGTCATGATTCATTTCTTTCACTATAACATAATAATAATCTTATTAAAAAAATTTATTTCTTGCTTTTTAATGGTATTGGAGTATAATGATAAAAAACATATTAAAATGAAAGGAGAAAGTTATGAAAAGAATAATTTTTCTTGCCATCGTATTATTATTTGTTTTTAGCATGCTGATGTGTAAAACCGACCCTGAAAAAATGGCAAAAGAAACAGCTTGTAACGAAGCTTACGAGCAATGCATGGAAGAAGCAGGTGATGATGTTGCAGCTGGACTACTATGTGACGAAGCCAAAAAAGAATGCTTAGAAGAGGTTAATAAATAGTTCTCATTGTTTGTTGATGTAACAAAAAAGGGGCCTTAAAAAGAGGTCCCTTTTTTTTGCATATAAAATCATTCAACGATTCTTAGGTTTGATCCATACTTATCAAATTAATTAAACAGATACCTATAAAAGCGCCTTATAATCGGGCAAACCTAAGAATCGCCCGTGCAAATATGTTAAAAAGCAATTCTCATTTGTTAAAATGAGAATTGTTGAAAATCATTTGCGATAAATCTTAAATAGCTTATAATACTATTAGTATGTAAAAATGGGTATTTTCATGTGTAGGAATGAGAAAACGACTCAACAACTTAAAAACGAACTTGAAAGCTGTCATACAAAAATCGAAAAATTACAGCAGCAATTAAAAGCACATGATAGCGCTATCGCCAAACTGAAAAAAACAGAAAAAGCATTACTGGAAAGCGAACAAAAATTAAAGACCATTACCGAAGAAGCGGCTGACGGTATGGTCATAGCTTCCGCAAAAGGCACTCTTTATGTAAACAAACGGTTGCTCGATATGCTTGGGTACAGTGAAGCAGAACTGTTAAAAACGAATTTATTTAATAAATTCATACCCCCCCAGGAATTAAAAAAAATGGAGATAGCCTTCCGGAAGAGATTATCAGGCGGAGGTCCACTCCACATCTACAAAACACAGCTTATCTGTAAAGACGGCAAAATTATACCGGTTGAAATTTCCGCTGCTCTCATACAATGGCAGGGCAAGCCCGCTTCTTTGGCACTTATACATAATATTACAGACAGAATTAAAATAGAAGGAAAATTACAATTCCGCGAAAAGCTGTTCCAACTTATTACCCGTATGTCTACTGATTTTGTAAAGATGTCCATAGAAAACATTGATGAAGGAATACATAAAGCTCTGCAATCCATTTGCGAATTTGCCGGTGTGGACCGCGGGTATATTTTTGAATTCCATGATGGCGAAAAAAAGATGAGCAACACCTATGAATGGTGTGCCAAAGGAATGAGTTCGCAAAAAGCAATACTTCAGGATTTAAATCTCGATACCTATTCCTGGACCGTTTCTCATTTTCTGCAGGGCAAGGTCCTGTACTGCCCCAAAGTGGCTGATCTGCCCCCGAAAGCAGAACCTGTTAAGTCGGAATTCCAAAGCGCGGGAATAAAATCCTTCCTCTGTATGCCGCTTGTTTTCGGAACACATGTAAAGGGCTGTCTGGGATTCGATTCGGTAAAAGAAGAAAAGATTTGGGACCCGGATGTCATCATGCTTTTACAGATAGCGTCGGACACTATTGCCAACGCCATGGAGCGCAAGGCGTCTGAAGCAGCCCTTAGAGAGAGTGAGGAGAGATTTTTTAAAGTATTTCATACCAGTATGGATCCCATGGCGATCAGCGGTATTGACAGCAGTATTTTCATAGATGTAAATGAAGCCTTTCTAAAATCCCTGAAGTTCAAGAAAAACGAATTAATAGGCAACAGTTCTAAAAGCCTGAACTCATGGGTTGATCTTAAGCAAAGAGATCATGTCATTTCTCTCGTAAAACAAAAGGGATCATGCAAAGATTTCGAAGTTCAGATTAGAAAAAAAACAGGAGAAATCATCGATGGTCTTTTTTCAGCTTCGGCTATTGAATTAACATCAGGGCCAGTACTTTTTACCATGCTCAAAGACATTACGGAACGCAAACAGGCGGAAGAATCTCTTAAAATAAGCGAAGAACGCCTCTCGTTAGCACTTAAGGCAACAAACGACGGTTTGTGGGATTGGAATATACCGGAAGAAACTGCCTATTTCAGTCCCCGCTATTACGAAATGCTCGGGTATGCAGCGGATGAGCTGCATGTTTTATACAAATCATGGAAAGATCTTATACATCAGGAAGATGTTGAGAATACAAATTCGAAGTTGGAAGCATGCTTAAACGGCGAAAGGGACAGTTTTGAGATGGAATTCCGGATTAAAACGAAACAAGGCGCATGGAAATGGATTTTAAGTCGAGGAAGGATCGTAAAATATGATGAGCAGGGAAAACCTGCCCGAATTGTGGGTACCCATACGGATATTTCCCAACAGAAAGAAATAGAAGAACGTCTGCTGCATTCTGAAAAAATGGAAGCCATAGGCCAGCTGGCCGGAGGCATAGCCCATGACTTTAACAATCAACTATCCAGTATCGTGGGCTATATCGAACTTCTGCATGAGGGAGTACATGACAGACCGGAGCTGGAAAAATATACGGATAACATTATGAGAGCCACCAAACGGGCCTCCGATCTCACAACCCAACTACTGGCATTTGCCCGCAAAGGAAAATACCAGAGCGTTCCCGTAGACGTACACAGTACAATCCGCGAAGTGATCTCATTGCTGCAGCACAGTATCGACAAAAGGATTGTGCTCAAAACCCATTTCCACGCTTCTCCGCCGTATATTTTAGGAGATCCCACTCAGCTTCAAAATGCACTGCTCAATCTGGCTCTCAACGCCCGTGATGCCATGCCAAAGGGAGGAGAATTAAGCTTTGCCACAAGTATTGTTATTCTGGACAAGCAGTTCTGTAAACAGAGCTCATTTGAACTTCGCCCCGGAGACTATCTTAAAATCGAGGTTACTGACTCGGGCTGGGGTATGGATCAAAAAACACAAAAGCACATCTTCGAGCCGTTTTTTACCACCAAACCGGACGGAAAAGGAACAGGCATGGGTATGGCTGCCGTATACGGAACAGTTAAAAATCATAAGGGAGCGATCGAAGTTCACAGCAAAACAGGCAAAGGAACGACAATACAGCTGTACTTTCCGCATATCACATCCAAACCGGACAGAAAACAGCAGGCAGACGAGAGGATAAAGCTATCAAAAGGCTCCACCCATATTCTCGTTATCGATGATGAAGAGATGATTAGGGATGTGGGCAGCGTCATGCTGAATAGCTTAGGGTACAAGGCGAGTCTTTGCAGCAACGGGGCCGAAGCCATCGAATTCTTTAAAAATGCCTGGCAAGATATCGACCTGGTGATTTTAGATATGGTAATGCCAAGAATGAGCGGTATGGAAACCTTTTTAGAACTTAAAAAAATCAATCCGCATGTTAAGGCAATTTTATCTTCAGGCTACGGCGCCGACAGCGAGGTACAGAAAATATTAAATGCCGGAGTTAGAGGATTTATCCAAAAACCCTTTCACCGCAAAGACTTATCAGAAAAAATAGCGGAAGTGTTAGATAAAAAAGATTAATTTACCTGTCTTCGGCTTTTTTTCAGTGCCGTGCAAACAGCTGTGTAATCTCCTGAAGATTCAAATCCTCGCCCCATACCGCCTCAAAACCATACCGGTTATCCTGCCAGTAGATGCTGTGATCTTCACTGTAAAATTCGGGGATGACAATCAGCATGGCCTCAAGCTCCGCATGTTCGGCTTCATATTTTTTTATCCTGGCTTTGTCTTGGTCGGTTTCGGGATAAAAAGAATTCTCCTTGTTTCGCGAAAGATGCGAAAGCCCATGCTTTTGCGGAAGATTCCCGATCTGTTGCCAGATGCTGTTATTATGCTTGCGCGCTTCCGCCACCCTTTTTTCATCCCATTTGGGTACAAAAAGCAGGATTATTTTATAGTAATCCTTCCTACCTCTTTGTTTTATATACTGTATCAGCTCATCATCATTCATTGGAGGAAGACTCACCGCGTTATAGAACCAGAAGAGCTCCTTACTTTCAAGAATTATCTTATCTGCCGAAGTACTGATCGACCAGTTATCGCCTGCGGCTGCTTTCAGCTTGTTATATTCTGTTTCTGTTAACAGGGGTGCCGTTGTATGAACACACGAGATAAAAAAAACTATACTTATGCACATTATACCGGCTGCAATCAAAAAAAACCTCATAATAACCTCCAAGGTATTATAGGCGTAAAAATATATCACTGTCAATGTTGGAATATTGTCTTAATGAGATTTATAGCTGTAATGACCCAAAACAGGCCACTGAAACAAGACATCCTCAAAAATCTGTCCCCGCCCCATATTATGAACTAACACATAACGGGTTTTCTCATTGTTTATACGCGTCGAAACCACACCAATGTGAGCTCGCCCGCGGGAAAATTTCCACACTACAATGTCACCCGGTTTATAATCAAGAGCATCAAATGTAACAGGGAGTTCCCTGCCTTTGCGTTTAAAAAAAACCATTAAATTAAAAACCCGCCTGTGATCAATATTGGTATCCGGTTTTGTCATATCCCATTTATGAGGATAGCTTGACCAGGCTTTTTTGATATCCTCGTGCACTTCTACCTGAAGATCTATACCCACTTTACGAAATGCCCGAACCACCACATCACTGCAAACCCCCCTATCCGGAGGTACATCACCGCCGGGGTAATCAATTACAAAATAACTCGAGTCATAGACCACTTTGGTAAGGGTAAGGCTCTCTGCGGCCAGAGCCAACTTATCGCCAAAGGTTTTATTGGATTTATAATAGGAATAGTCTGCCGCACGCACTGGAAACTGCGAGTGCATATCAGGACCGTATTTTAAAAACAGTCTCATTATTGTTAAGAAAACTATACTGCCGAATAAAAAGCATACGATTAAGAGTGTGAATAAGATCAAAGATGATTTTTTAGCTTTTCTTCTAAAGGGTTTTTGCTGCTTTAGATAATTAACCATTTTATTTCCCTGGTACATAATATAAATTACACCCGCTGCTTCTTTATTATTATTGGCGTAATTCTCATTTTTTTTACCTGAATTATATACATAATTGTGACTACAATAAGGCAATAGAATTGAAAAACAGTGTTAAAAGATGTAAAATAATTTCAGATTGCTTGAAGTGAGGACAAATATGATAAAAAAAATGCTTTGTGTTTTGCTATTTTTATTAATAACCTTAAATATATTTTCCCAAAACGCAGTTAAATTAAACACAAAAGGTTTTCAGTTATACGAGCAGGGAAAATATGAAGAGGCACTTGCCTATTTTAAAAAATCTCTTACTCTGGATAATAATTACCACTACCCTCATTACAATTACGCCTGTACTGCCGCCATATTACTAGCTACGAATTATTGTGTATATATGCATCTGGTCCCGGAAATCTACGAACATCTTGAAAAAACTGTACAGCTGAAACCCCAGTATAAGAGCAAAATGATGCAGGATCCCGATCTGGAATCAGTCAGAAACACATATCGCTTTTTAAGAATTACAGGTTTTAATCCCAACATAAAAGCTGATTTATTGGTAATCCTTACCACAATCATCTGGTATGGGCCGGCACCCGGCGTGTTCCCCGCCAGCCCCATGGTAAAATTTAAAAGCGACGGCGGAATTGAAATAGGCGACTTTTTAATAGCAGGCGCAGGTGAACCGGGTTATGTCTACAGCTACGGCACATATAGAGTAGAAGGTAACACAATCTGGATAGAGCTGGATGCCACGGATTCTGAAAAAAATACCATAAAAGCGATTTTTAATGACGGGATTATCACCTTCCCTGACGGCGAGCTACCCTCATTAAATGATGATTCCGATCCCTGTAGTGCTTAATTTATAGTGACTCGGTAATAATAATCAAAGCCAGTATTTTTAACACATACTGCTTGGTTTCCCCGGGGATTAAATCGTTTTTGTACAAATACCAGAAGTTGCGGTCTTTAATCGGATCCTGTATCTGTTTTAAGCTGTACAATATGGTATAATCCCCCGCGTTATATGCGGCAAGTACCAGCAGAAACGAATCTTTGCCGAAAATTGAAATTAGATCTTTAAAATATAAGGCCGCGGCTCTGGCGGACTTTTCAGGATCCAAACGTTCGTCCACACGCCTGTCTACCCGTAATCCATACTGCCTGGCTGTGGCCGGCATAAGCTGCCACATTCCTCTGGCTCCGGAGCGCGTATTATAGGCATAAGGATTATAATGCGACTCTACCCAGGCAATAAAAGAAAAGTCCAGCAGAATGTTATTCTCAGAGAAGATTTGTTCGATTAAATCTTTATATTCAGCTCGTTTTTCTAATGTATCCTGAAACAGGCGGTCTTGCTGCATAGCCATAATCATGTTATCCAGAGCGCATATAAATTCCGGATCATCGGGAAAGATATTCTCGCCATATGTGTTCTGCAGGCTTTTTAATGCTTTGCTGATATCAACCTTTCCCCAGTCTTTTATAATAAAAAAGTAAGAGAGAAATCCTAATATAAGTACTAATCCGATACTACCCAGCGCTATAGTGCGCGGCTTGGTAACAAATCCGGTAACGTTCTTTACTACCGTCCCATACCGGCGGAACTGATAGGCCACCGCTTTCTGTCCCAGGGAAATGGTATCGTTATTGTGTAGTTTTTTAATACCTTTGATTCTGTTTCCATTAATAAAAGTTCCGTTTGACGAGCCCGGATCTTCGATGAAATAGCTTGAGCCCTTTTTTATAAGAGTGCAATGGCTAGCGCTTACAAAACTGTCTGTAGCGATAATATCATTATTCTTGTTTCTGCCGATAGATACCCGTTCTTTTTCAAGAGCAATCTGTTTTCCGGACGGCAAGGCAACCAAGAGCGCTTTCATAATATCTAATATATACCCAAACACCTGAATTGCAAGCCGCTCCATTATTTTATTTACAACTTTGTTTTCCGGCTTGACCAGTACTGCTCATTTATCTATGCTATTTTATTAGTTTATGGATAATTTCTTAGCTAAAGTTACAACGTGGGCCCGAGGCAGGCAGGATATTAAAGCCTTAATTCTTGTGGGTTCCAGGGCCAGAACTGATAGACCTGCAGATATATGGTCGGATTATGATATTATCATAATTGTCGATGATCCTAAGACCTATATCCGCAATGATTCATGGTTTCACAAGTTTGGTCGTGTAATACTTACCTTTATAGAAAAATGTGCCATTGACGATTCCTTTGAACGCCGCGTGCTGTTTGACAATGGTCAGG
>CAZEPL010000062.1:0-25250 GCA_964514135.1 uncultured Spirochaetaceae bacterium
GATAAAAGCCTCCTTTATTATGTTATGGCCCGGATTTCGCTTTTTAGAGGGATCCGGGCCTGTTTTTTTAAAATTTTTTTCTTGATCATTTCATTTTTACAGTCAATAATCAGCATATGTATAACAAAATTGTTACTGTCTGGGATGAATTGGTGCGCATCAGCAGCCTGCTGCTGCAAAATATGTACAACGACAATTTCATAACACTGTTTGTGGATCACAGCTTTGATATAAGTCTATCCGATTTAGCATGTCTGTATCTTTATGACCCAACACCTGAGCGCAATAATGATCTTGTATTAAATTATGCCAGAGGAAATTATAAAGCGGCTAAAAATATGCCTTCAGCAAGCGATCTTGTAATTTTTTTAGGAGAGAGCAAGGAAGCTGTAATACTCTCGGAAGCTGCCGCTCCTTGTTTTTCCGAGCTCCTGCTCTCGTGGGAGATGCAAAGCGGTCTTGCCTTAAATATTGGACAGGAATCACAGCAGTTTGGGATTTTTATTCTTAATTCCTTACATGCCGGCCATTACACACAAGAACGATTTGAGTTTGTGAATAAGCTCAGTACACTGGCAGGCGGGATGTTCTCTTATTGGCTAAAACGTAAAGAATTTAAAAACAAAGGAATATATGATGAATGAGATTTTAGAGTATATCCGCTCTCTGCCGCCGCTCCTGCTTTTTATAGTCGGGGGGTCTGTTTTTTTTCTCATTGTATTTGGCTTCTGGCGGATTATAGCGTTTAAAAGGATTAAGAAAATTCTAAAAACTTTTAATAAAAATCCGGAACGGATAAAAGCTCTTCTTCAGGAGAAATACTCGGCAGGCGCATTATTACGCAGATCCCGTATGTTTGAGCAGCAGGCCGGGATTCTGGGTTTTGAGATGATTCGTTTTATAGGTATGGACACTCTTTGGATTCAGCAGCTTCTAAAAACAAAAACAAAAAAGCATTTGCTGCGTGTATTGGAATTTGCCCCTGATAAGGGTCTTTTCAGCTGTTTTTTTGTATGTCTAAAAAAGAGATACTTCTTTGTCTTCTTTAAAAAATGGCTGGAAAACAGTACCGGCGGCACGTTTCAACTTAACAAAGTGGCGCTATCTTGCAACGGAGAAAGATTTGACGGTAAAGCGGGATTGGCATTGTTTAAAGATAGGGTGGATGAACTGCGGGAGTTAACCGGTGATGTTGAGTGGAATGTACGCTATTTTACGATTAACATGCTGCTTTATGACAAAAGTACGCAGTCGTTGCGGGCTGTATGGGATTCCCTGGCTGATCCACACCCTTTGATTCGTGAGATTGTTATTACTTATTTCAAACCTCAAGAAAAAGAAAAATTTTATAACATATTGTTTAAAACCGTTTGTGACGACCCGGTCTACCAGGTGCGCGTACAGGCATGGGAAAGAATACACAAAGAGTATCAAGATTTTTATAGCCTTGAACCGGGGAATTTAGCTTCCGAACAAGCTTTTCACATTCTGGAATTACTGAGACCTGGTAATAAGCAGGAGCAAAACTTTGCACTTACTTTCCTTAATCATTCCAACCTTGAGCTGAGATTTGCTGCGGCACAGTATCTGGAAAAGTGCGCTATTTTAGAAAAGCTTTTTTTAGAAGTTGATTTCAGTGATATGCAGGTTTTTGAACGCAACTTTAGCCTTTTAACCAAAGCAAGCGAAGTAAATATTACATCCTTTTTGGCTTGTATTGCCAATACCCATAATATAGCCAGTTTGACGATTGCTTCTTCCATTCTTGTCTCGACAGGAGATGTGGATTTCATCAGTGCATTAGTACGAAAAGTATTTTCCAGCTATGACGGAAGTAAGGAAATGGAGAAGCTTTACCGGGCCACAGTCCGCTGTGTTGCCGAACGCGGAACCGAAGAAGCCCTCTTTTTTTACAAGTACGAATTGGAAAAACGCCGTATGCAAAAAGAAGTGATGTCGATTTTATTGCAGATGGTCCCGGCTCGGGCCGGATTTATTCTATGTGATATTCTTTTTGTTTATTTTTTGCAAGCCTCTTTTGAGCCCAAAGGAGAGCTGCGTATGGCTCTTAAGAGAATGCCCGCACCCAAGGTGCTTGCCAGATGTCTTGAAATTATAAGAGCAAAACAGGGCAGGTATCATCATCTTGTTTGTATAGAGGCTTTGAAACTTTTAGGTGAGCTTAATTTACATTATTGTCTGGAGATAGTTTTGGAGCATCTCCCGCAGCTTCCTTTGACGGAGGCCAGAGCCTACGCAACAGTTTTTGCTCAGTACCCCAAGGAATTGGTAATTGCCAAAGTGGAAAAGCTTTTTTCCAACAATGATAACCGATTGCGTGCGGCGCTCATTACCATTCTTCCTCATCTCGGACATGAGGAACTACAGCAGTTGGTAAGAGATTCTATAAAGGATATGGATCCTGATGTTCGTATTGCCAGTGTCTGGGCCCTCGTTGAATTTAATGATGTCAAAGCGCTCAATGCGGCCTTTGAAATATTACGGGATCCGGTAAAGCGGGTGCGTGAACAAGCCGCCGAAGCATTTGGCAGAGCCGGGTCGAATGCGAATTTAGACAGACTTAAAAATATTGTGCTTGATGCTGATGAGGCAGAAGGGGTAAAACTGGCCGCAATTAATGGCCTGGCTCGTTCGCAGGCTTTAAAAGCAATCGATGTTCTGCTCTCTTTGCTTGATAAGAGTATTAATTATACCAAGCAGATTATTCTTGCACTCTCTTTTAAAAAAGAAACAGAAGAGATTATGCATTTGATCGAAGGATTCAAAAATGGCAGTCCAAAGCAGAGGGAAGGGATAATAGCTGTTATCGCGCAGAGCGGACAGGCGGTAGAAGAGCCAATGCTGGATCTGCTTAAGCAGAGTACCCACTCATTAAAGCCTTATATCGCGCAGCTGCTGGAAAACACAGGTTTAATTGAGAGTACGATACGGAAACTAGGACATAGAAATCCAAAAACTCGACAGGAAGCAGCGTATGTTCTGGCCTTAATAGGCACCCACAAAGCATACCGCGGACTTGTGTTTGCGGCCCGCGATCCGCATCAAGAAGTTCGTGTGGCAGTTGTTAAAGCTTTGGAGCACTTAAAATCGGAAGAGGGTAAGAAAATCTTAGAGGAGTTAAAGCAAGATCCTGATAAGAAAGTGCGTCGATATACTATGTGGGCATTGGAAAAGTTAAAAATTAGGCATGACACAGTACCTTGACCTAGAGGGAGTAATAAATTATATTCCAAAGAAAATTGTGAAATAGGAGAGATTCTTGCAAAAATAACATTTTTGCAAGAATCTCCTTAAATGGAAATTGCTAAATTATTATGGAATAAAGAATAAGAATTTTACTAACTTAATATATTTTGACTTTTGCAATTTCCTAAGGAGATTATCATGAATGCAATAATCCGCTCGGTGGGTGCTTATGTACCGGAGCGTCGTGTTTCGAATGAGGATGTAGCGAAAATGGTGGATACTTCGGATGAATGGATTTTTTCGCATACAGGAATAAAAAACAGACATATAGCGGCTTCAAATGAGGCAACATCCGATTTAGCCTATAAAGCTGCAGCACGGGCTCTTAAACGGGCAAACCTGGCGACCGAAGATATTGATTTTATACTTGTAGCAACAAGTACTTCCGATTATGTGGGGTTTCCATCCACCGCATGTATTATTCAGGATAAATTAAAAGCTCATAATGCCGGCTGTCTTGATATATCAGCTGCCTGCACGGGCTTTATATATGGATTAGAGATTGCAAAAAATTTTATTTTAACGGGATCTGCTAAAAATATTCTGGTTGTCGGTGCAGAAGTAATGAGCCGTATCGTAGATTGGACCGACAGAAACACCTGTGTGCTGTTTGGTGACGGTGCCGGTGCCGTTGTAGTATCCACAGGTAATGCCAAGAGCAAGGGAATAAT
Source organism: uncultured Spirochaetaceae bacterium (assembly GCA_964514135.1). Taxonomy (GTDB): domain Bacteria; phylum Spirochaetota; class Spirochaetia; order SZUA-6; family RPPD01; genus JAFGGG01. The sequence goes on from CAZEPL010000062.1 coordinate 3,939, forward strand.
CAATTCCGTTCTGCAGGCTGAAGGGTCTGGTGCCGAATTGTTAAAGAGACCGGTCGGAGGCACGCGTACACCTTATAAGGAAGGAAAGTTTTCCGAAAGTGATTTACTGACGAAAATGGCCGGGCAGGAAGTTTATCATTTTGCTATCAGAGTCATTATAGCAACAATAAAGAGATTATTAAAAATGAATGAGCTCACCATAGATGATCTGGCTTATATCGTACCCCATCAAGCTAATGTAAGAATTATTCAGGCTGCCTGCAAACGAGCCAAGCTGCCTTTGGATAAATTTTACCTTAATATTGATGAATATGCCAATACATCCGCTGCATCAATTCCAATTGCACTCAACGAAATGTATGAGAAAAAACTCCTTAAATCAGGAGATCTTATTCTTACCGTAGGCTTTGGAGGCGGATTGACTTACGGTGGAAATCTTATTCAATGGGCCTAAAAGAGATATAGACAGAGAAATAAAAGACTTGAAAATTAAGAAGAAGTCACTATAGTTTGGAAGGAGGAGGAAATAATGAGTGTTAACAATACTTCCATGACTGATGGTTACATTGAATTGAAATTTGGACCGCGTTGGAAATATATTGCCTGCGTGCGCGGGTTTATTCAGAATTTTCTGGCTATTAGTATTGTTGATCAGAGCAAAGCTGATAAAATTGCTATGGCGGCAAGTGAATTATTGGAAAATGCCGTTAAATATGCATCAAGAGACGATACTCATATTTTAATCAAAGTTTCTCCCGCAACGGAAGAAATCAAAATCCTTGTGGTAAATACGGCAAACCAGGAGTCGATCGATACATTATTAGCAATATATAAAAAAATCTCAGAAGGAGATTCTCTGAAGGTTTATGTAACTCAGATGAAGGAAGCGGCATTGCGCAGTGACGGAAAGAGCCATTTAGGGTTAGCGCGCATTCGCTATGAGACTGGTGGTGATTTGAAAGTTGATATTAAGAATAATGAGGTGCAGGTTTCAATTGCTATCGGATAGCTTACATATTTTTTTGTTAATCATGCTTCAAGGAGTAGGAGATGAATAGATTAAATATCGAAAAAATACACGAAGACAGAATGGAAGTAGAAATTTTTGATGATGATTCAAATATTTGTGTGAAGTTTAAAGGTGATATCGATATGGAGGATCCGGGAGTATTGTTGGATCCTTTTTTTAATAAGTTACATGAAGGTGTGGTAGCTCAGAAAATCAAAGAGGTAAGAGCGGATTTTAATGAGCTCAACTTTCTCAACTCAAGTGGAATAAAAGCCGTAGCCAAATGGATTATGAAACTGACTGAATTGGAGGATGATAGGAAGTATATAATCCGCATTCTTTATAATAGAGATATCACCTGGCAGGTGACAAGTTTGCCGACCCTTAATTTTTTAGTTCCGGGGGTGGTTAAGGTTGAATAATTGAAATGGATATTATCACTCATATTAACCTGGGAAGCTTTTTTCCGATAATTATCTTTTCGCTTGTGCTGTGGAGTGATATAAGAAAGAAACCGCAGTTTGGGAATAGACCCCGATACCTCCTGCTTTCGCTGCTGGTACTCTCTGTGATTGCCGGATTCCTCATTCAATATAAAATATTTAATTCCTTTTGGCAGCCCGAGCTCTCTTTCTCTCTGTTTTCAGTTATATTCTCTCTCTATGTGTTAGTTTTTTTTATTTTGGAATATTCAATCCACTGCCAGAGAATTATAAAGAGTCATGTCTGGGATGATTTCAAGAAAAATTTTAAAAGTACCTTAATATCCTGGTCGATTCTTCTGGGTATTATCCTCTGTTCGTTTTTTTTATTTTACTTATATAAGATTAATCTATTTGACGGTTCAATCGCTTCTGCTATTTCCAGATCACAAACTTTTGCCGTCTTGCGGGAGCAGGGATTAGCCGGCAGAGAAGATTTTAAAACACTCGAGTTTATATTATGCCTTGCTTATTCTGTTACGAGCTTTTTGTTATTAATGAAATATCGCAGAAAAGTTTTTGAACTGCAGGCAGGTGTGGTGCGTACCAACAATTTCACATTTAACATGTCGATTTTGGTTCTTGCGCTTCAGGTGAGTTATTTTATTTTTTTTGACGGATTTATTAAACAATTGCATTCGGAGATATTTATTCTGCTCACAGTTGCCTACATAATACGCGTGTATATGGAATATTTTTATCGGCGTACCTTAAATTTGGAACGAACAATAAATAAGCAGGAGCAGTCTATTTTATTAATGAATGAGCTGGTCAGCCGTGAAGCAAGCAGTCCGCTGGAAGAAGATGTTAATATTTTAAAAAGTACAATTACGGAAGAACTTGAGCGGGTAAAGCGTTCTTTGCCGGTACATGAATACGCTTTTTCCGGATCAATGCTCTATTCTTTAGAAGGAGATATTCTTAAAGTAATGTCTCCCCAGCTTATAAACGGATTTTGTATACCTCTGGTAAAAATATCCACTATTAAGCTGCTAAAAAATAAAAATCAAATTTCAGACAGCATTCTCAAAACAGTCTATGATATTAAAAAAATTACTTCTCTGCGTCTACAGGATCTTACGGATTGGGGCGAACAGATAATAAAACAAATCTTGGAATCTAAAGAGAGGATTGTTATCAGTCAAATTCCTGATGAACTGAAAGGACTGCAGCGTCTGATCGCAGTAAACCCGATTTTTGATAAAGATCAGCTTATAGGCCTGTTTATTGTTTTTAAAGATTCGTTTGATAAACTATTCCCGGAAGAGGAAAATGCACTTAACTGGCTTATCGGGACCTTAAAAACAGTACTTGCTATTATTTCCGGTAAACGAATTCAGAGAGAAAGAAACAGATTGAGCAATGAAATGAATATTGCCAAGAATATTCAGACATCGATTCTCCCCAAAGAGGTTGATATTCCCGGTTACGAAGTGGCCACGAATATGGTAACCGCCACCGAAGTAGGCGGAGATGTCTATGATTATTTCTGTACTGCCATCGGCAACTACATTGGCATAGGTGATGTGAGCGGCCACGGCCTGCCGGCAGGAATAATGTCTTTAATCCAGCTTGTTGCTTTTGAGGCTATAGTAATGACCGCCGATTCCTTAACCACGCAGATTAAACCCTACGAGCTCTATGATATTGTCAATAAACTGCTTTGTAAGATTAATCGGGATCGTATAGGCAGCGACAAGTTTATGACTCAAAACTACTTTGTTGAGAAAAACGGCACATTTACTCATGCCGGTGCCCATGAGATAGCATTGTTTTATAGAAAGAAGCAGGACGATGTTATAGAACTCAGAGACCTGTCACACAAAGCCGCCTTTATGGGGATTACGGAATTAGCCACTGCCAAAACCTCCACCGGAAATTTCAAGATGAGAAAAAATGATATTTTGATACTTTATACGGACGGTGCAATCCAGGCCAAAGATAATTACGGCAATCAGTTTGGAATCGTAAAACTAAGAAAACTACTAAAATCAAATTCTACGCTTGCTTTAAACAAGCTCATAGCTAAAATTATGAAGGAAATTTATGATCATGCTCTAAACGGCGATCTGAAAAAATACAGCGGGAATTTTGCAGATGATGTCTCGCTGTTTGTTCTAAGAAAAAAATAAATGTGTGAGCTTCATGCAAAAATAACATTTTTGCAATTTCCTCGTGTAAAACTACTTTTCGAGATAAATATGCTCAAACAGCATGCTGCGCACCAGTTCTGCACATTGAGCTTGAAGAGAATCCTGCTTGCTTGTTAATATTCCGCTGCGTATAAGTTTACTCGTAGCCGAATCAATCAGTTGAAAGGAAAAATCCCGGTTTACATCCCAATTAATATAGAGCTTATATTGAAAACCTCTATTTTCCTCTCCCTTTGACAGGTCGGAACCTGCTTTTTTAAACATATTTATAATATACTCAGTGGCCTGTTTTTTGATTGAACTATCATCGATTTCTATAAAAAGTTCAACAGGCAGTCCGAATCCATATTGAATAAGGCCGCCGGGATTAATCCCGTAAAGGCGGTTTATTGCCATACGCCGCTCTTTTCTTTTCCCCTGCTGATCTAAGAGCGGGATAAGCTCTTGTAGCGCATGGCAGATTTGAACCTTTTGCCAATAGTTGTCAAAAAGCGTAAGGGCTTGCTCAAGCAGATCGGAAGAATCTAAGATTGCCCCCTGCAGTAAGGTATAGGAAGGTATGGCTTTGGGGATAAGGGTTGTTTCTATGTTTTTAGCCAGCATGCAGTATTTTAAAGCCACATCCTTATAGTCTGCATTGGCTTCCATTAATTCCAAGTATCCGTTTAATAGGTTGTCCGCTTCAAGATAAGCCCTGCCTGTATCAATAGCAGCCAGTTTATACTTCTCTTTATAATACCAGGCCTGGATTCGGTAAATAATGGATTGAATTATTCCTCCTATCTCTTCTATAATACCTGCCCGTGGTGCGTGCCATTCCAGAAGGGCCAAACCCGTGTAAATGTCCGCAGTAAGTTTATATAACCTTTCATAATACTCATTGGTATTGGTGCTGTAATAAAGCATCCAGGACAGATCTTTATCGGCCAGGATTGAAGCTGTACGTTCCCGGGCCATAATAAGATTACCGAAATCTTTATCTAAATCCGCTAGATTGATTTTTGAATATGGTGCATCATCATAGAGCGCAGCATTTTCGTATTCGCGCTTGGCTGCCCGATAATCCATCTGCATATGCAGTAAACTTCCTTTCATCCGCCTGCCCGAAGCCCGTTCCTGTAAATCCACGGCGTTTTGCGCGGCGGCAAAGGCTCCTGCATAATTGTAGAAGGTTTTTTCTATGATAGAGAGGTTATAATAGTAAATAGCGGCCGAACCCGGTGAATTATCAGCTAACGAGAGCTCAATTGCTTTCCGGTAATAGTGTTTTGCTTTTTCGTATTCATACAGGTCTGCATATACGGAAGCCAAAGTACCCGCCAGGCGGCCTTGTAATCCGAAGCGCTCTATGGCCTTTAACAACAACTCCTCTGCCTTTTTCAGTTGATATATCTTTTGATATACCCAACCCATCCAATCGATTGTATCCACAGCGGAAGGATCCTGTGCCAATACCTTCTCATAATAGGCCAGTGCCTGTTCTTCTTGATTAAGCAGGCCGTAGCAGAAGGCAATCTGGTTTAAAATATAGGTATCGCTGGGGACTTTGTTTTCTGCTTCCAGATATTCCGCAAGTGAATTGGAATACAGTTCTTTTCTGTAATATAGATCCGCAAGCATGATGTTAAACAGGGCGTTGTCCGAATAGATGTTTTTTGCTTCTTCTAATAATGTTAAAGCGTGTGTATAGTTTTCCGCGTGCAGGGCGTCCTGGGTCTGTCGGTAATACCAGTCCTCAGACTTAAGCTCATCGGATAAGACGGGCAGTAATATAAGGAAGAATAAAAGCGTGCCGGCAGCAGAAATGATTATGGTATATTTATGCTTGCTGTGTTTCATAATTTTTTTCTCCACAAGTAGCTGGGATTGAGAATGGCCAGAAAGCGAAGCAAGATAAAGGTTTGCTTTTTAAAGGACTTAATAAATACTTGATAGCAGACTTTAGCCTTGAAAAAATCCTCGGTGCTAAACTGGGAACTAAAAACGGATTTTAGATAATATTCACTAAATTTTAAGAACTTTAACTTCTTTTCCCTTTGTAGGCGCAGAGCGTATTCAAGCAGGGATTCCTCTTTTAAGCGCACCCAAGCACGGCCATAGATCAGATTTAGACTCCAGGCATAAAGAAATTTTATTTTCTGCGCTTCTTTTCTTATAAGAAAAAACAAAATATATGGAAAGTATTTCAACAGGAGTACTGAAATAAGATACACAACAGGTACAATGAAATACCAGAAGGAGAAAATAATTTTTAGACCCTCAAGCAAAGTCTTCCTTATTCGTTCTGTAAAAGTTTCGTCCTCCAATGCCTGAGCACTGCTTTGGCTTAAGTTTTTTTGATTTTTTAGTATCTCCTCGATAAGTTTCTTTAGATCAGCTTCGTCACCCGTCCGGCCTAAAAAAATATCAAAATCTTCTCCGGGTGCAAGTGTGGTGGCCGTAGGATCAAACTCAATCCAGCCGAACTGATTGAAATAAACCTCTACCCAGGCATGAGCCTGATATGCCCGCACCTCATAAAAGTTAAGCAGCTCTTCCGAGTGGTAAAATTGGGGTACTTCGCTCTGCGGCCCCACATAGAAACCCACAACCACACGCGCGGGAATATCAATACTGCGGCAGAGCAGTGCCATGGCAAAAGCAAAGTATGAGCAGTAGCCTTTTTTTGCCTGAAATAAGAAATGGTGCAGTTGATTCCCCCCTTGAGAAATGCCCGGTTTAAGTGAGTAGTAAAAATTACGCTTCAAATACTCATAGATTGCAATTACTTTTTTATAGTAACCGTCCGTATTATCTGTAAGCGTGTTCGCCAAATCCCGAATCTTTTTATCTTGCGCGTAATCGGTATAATAGGCTCGTTGCTTTTGGCTCATTTCAGGGTACCGGATATGTTGTAAGCTGCTGTAGTAAAATCGGTGTATCAGGGAGTCCCAGAGTGTAAGTCTGCCCGGATTTAAGGCAATATCTTTTTTATCCCATACTTTTGAGATGACGCGATATACGCGTGAAAATGAAGAGGCCTGCCAGTTTTTAAACGGAATTGATTTAACCGGATAATTAAGTGCAATAAGTGCGGAGGTATCGAAATTTACAAGATAATACTCTTGCAGTTGTTTCCTGCGTGCCTGGTAACCAGGATCGGGGAAATCAAATACATAGTCCGGTAAAAAACCGTACTGTTCTTCTTGCGGAGGCTCGCTTTCACGGAAAAACCCTTTTTGAGGATCATAGGCAGAGAGGATATAGCGGCGCAGCAGATACTTTTGCTTGGGGCCGTCGGTACGCATGAGCAGAACCAGATCTTCGGAAAGTTCTATTTCACTTTGCAGCTGCACATACTGGGAGAGGTCGAACTGAAATAATGTCGGCTTCATAAGACCGCTTAAGCTTTTTGTGGATTGCTCGTGATAACCTTGTACCAATAGATAGAAAACAAGAAACAACGGGATGATGAGCCAAAGGCAGGAGACTAAAGTAGAGAGCAATTTTTTTCCACTGCTTTTAAACTGTTCTTTAACCAAACCGGCTGTAAGCAGAACAAATATTTCGCAGAGCACAAATGCCATAAGGGCCAAGGCAAAGTAAGAAGGATGCGGATACAGGCTTATATGGTAGAATGCTTCACTCCAAAAGACGATAATGAGCAATATGGTATTAAGCAGAACCTCAACAGCTATAAACTGTGCATAGCGGCGAGCCAGGAAGTTGAACAACCAGACAACAGCATAACACAATAAAAACGGGAAAAAATCTTTGTCAAAAAATAAAAACAACAGGTCTGTTTCATGGCCGGGGAGTACAGCCCGTACTCCCTGAAAGATAAAAAAAATCAGCATGCGCGCAAAAAAAGGCAGAATGAGTGCAATGAGTAAGGCGGTCCAAAAACGCAGTTTGAGTTTTTCTAGAAATGCAGCCGTAAGTGCCGTAAGCATAAAAGCCAGGGACAGGTAAAAAGGATTTAATATATCACTTACATGTAAAAAGGCGTTGATCATGAGAAAGTAAAGTGCGGCGTTACGCAGGACAAAAAGCCAGATACTACTATGCGGTTTAAACCTGGTAGACATGGTTTATTCTCCAAGGGCGTTTACGGAATTTGTCTGCTTCGCTGCGGAATATTTTTAAGAACCAGTCAGGATCTAAATTGCCTGCCGCATGCGAATGCTTTTTCCGGTCGCTTAAAAACAAGATATCTTTTACAGTGAGATGCGAGAGCGGTGTTTTGTCTTCCTGCCAGGAGGGGAAAAAAAGGCTTAACTTTAATCCTGATTTTTTTAACTGCTTAATAAGCGGCTCCAATCCCAAAGAACCCGGAGAGGATAAAACAAGTGCATGCAGATTCTTATAAGGAGGCAGAGGCAGCGTGTGGTATTCGTTCTGCCACCAAATTCGTGCTAAATGGCTCAGCAGTAGGTCGCGTTTTTCAGCGCTTATGGTTTTGGCTTTTTTATAGCCCGGTACCAGCAGCCAGGTTTCCACTTCCTGGTTAAGCAGAGAAAGCAGTAATGATCCGGCCTGTCTCACCAGGATATCTATATAATCATACCGTACTGCGGCCGGGACAAGAAGCGAATGGGTCGGATCAATTATAAAAAGCAGTTTGGCCTCCGGCAGTGTTGTTTCCTCGCCGATACGTAAAAAAAGCTCCCTAAAGCGAGCAAAGGTCTTCCAGTTAATCCTGCGTACATCATCACCCGGATAATATTTTCTTATTTCCAACAACTCCTCATTTCTTTTTTTTCTGGGAGCATATTCAATGTCAGCTCCTTCAACCTCGAGTTTGAGCGGTTTTTGGGAAGAAGAGCTTAATATGGGATATACTTTAAGCTGCTCTTTAATGGGCAGGTTAATAACGGATTTTGTTAAACCCAAGAAATCCTTAATCAAAATTTGAGCGGTCTGTGTATGATATTCCCCGCGTATCCGGGCAGTAAAGGGAAGAACCCGGGTACTTTCTCCGGTGGACAGAGCGGTTTCTATTTTACATAAAGCATGATCCTGCCATACCAGCTTTAGCAAAAAGCGGGTGATAAATCCGGGAAGTATGAATGACGGCAGTTTTAGTTTGAGGTAGGCTTGTGCTTCCTGCTCCGGGTAGATGCCGCGATCAGGCAGTTTTATGTTTATACAATCAGGCTGCCTGGCCAGATAGCGTTTTATTATTATCCGCAGCAGATTGTTTCCGCACAATGCATAGCCTGTAATCAGGAAAAAACCGCTCGCCCAGAGCAGGGCAGCAAGATCTATTCTGAGAATGCCTGCCGCTAAGATAAAAACAGAAAAGAGGAAAAAGACAAGGCCCTGAATAGAAAAACAAAAAATATTGCACGCTAATGACTTTAAACGCTTCACCTTAATTCTTTCTAATTTTGTTTCTGGTAATTTATTTTTTTAAGTTCGGCTAAGGCAAGCTCTCTTAGGAATTCATCCTGATTTATATGCATATCTTTAAATTTCAGCCTGTGTCCGATTACCAAAGGTGCGAGGTCGATGATATCCTGGTCGATTATATAAGTCCTGTTTTTAAGGAGGGCCCGCACACGGCATGCTTTTAAAAGCATGAGACTGCAGCGCGGTGAGGCACCCAGTTCAACACCGCGGTGTTTACGGGTGAGCGCGATAATTCGCACTATAGTCCTCACTAATCTTTCATCACATTCGATTTTCTCGCAAAAATCACGGGCACTTAAAAGATCATCACTGCTGCATACCGGATTTACACAGGGCATTATTTTATGAGCCGGGTCATCCTGTACTATTCCTATTTCAATATCTTCGTCGGGATAACCGATGGCAATTTTCATAAAAAAGCGATCAATCTGGGCAATAGGTAAAGAGTAGGTTCCTTCCAGCTCTAAGGGATTCTGGGTGGCGATAACAAAGAAAAGCTTATCCATGGTGTATGTCTTATTGCCTACGGTTACCTGGTTTTCCGCCATTACCTCAAGCAGAGCGGATTGCACCTTGGGTGTTGTTCTGTTTATTTCATCTACCAGCAGAATATTGGCAAATACGGGACCTTTAGAAAAAATAAAATTTTTGTGATCAGGATCATATATGTCAACTCCGGTTATATCATACGGCAGCAGATCCGGTGTACATTGAATACGCTTAAACACGACCGGCTTTTTATGCTTTTTTTGGCTTATGAGTCTGGCCAGCGTTTTGGCCAAGGTTGTCTTGCCCAGTCCGGGCACATCCTCAATCAGCAGATGACCGCCGGCTACAAGCGTTGTGACAACATGCTCCAGCACATGGTGCTTGCCTCTAATTACGCGTTCCATAGCCGTAATGAGTTTCTGCATCAGTGATCTATGCATGCTTAAGTGCGCGGATTTTAAAGAGTGTGATTTAAGCGCTTTACTTTTCTGACTGCTACTGTGATTTTGCATATGCTAAAAACATACTATGTTGTGCTGATTTTTTCAATCAGTGGGAGCTTGAAAAATTATATAACCCAACGTATATTGTACAATAATTATATGAAAAAAATAGATATAAATACAGAGCATGTGAATAAAAGCATCCAGCTTACAAAAGATATTATCGATACATGCGGGCCGAGGCTGGCGGGAAGCGAGGCTTGTAAGGAATCCGCTAAAATTATTCATGATGAGCTGGGAAAACACTGCGACACGGTCCACTTCCACCGTTTTAACTTTCATCCCCGCGCTTTCTTCGGACATGTGGAAATAGTACCCATCCTCTATATTCTCTCTACCTTTTTATTGTTTTTCAATGTTTTTTATGCGGCCTGGATCGGTTTTTTGTTTATGCTGTTTGTGTTCACAATTCAGTTTGTATACTACAAGCGCTTTCTTGATCCCCTTTATACCAAAGCTGAAGGTATTAACGTAATCGGTACGATTGAGCCTGCAGGAGAGGTAAAGCAGCAAGTGATCATAAGCGGACATCATGATAGTGCCCGTATTTTCAGGTTGCTTTCTTTTAATCTCCAGCTCTATGTTCTCACTATCAGTTGTGCCGTGATTACAGCTGTACTGGCAGCGGCTGCTTTAACATTTATCGTAGCAGCCCAAATTATTAACGGACGGATTCCTGATTTTGCTGAAGTTTTACGTTATATAATTCCATTTGGTGCTCTTTTCTATCTCCCGCTTTTTTTCTTTTTAAGTTCGGAGGTAACCCAGGGAGCAGGCGATAATCTCATTTCTTCATGCATGCTGGTTACCTTAGCCGGGCTTTTTTCTCATCTAAAAAAATCAAGGAAACACCGGCTTGATCATACGCGGCTGCGCTTTATAAGTTTTGATGCGGAAGAATCGGGAGTGCGGGGTTCCAAAGCCTATACCCGCGCCTATAAAAAGGAGCTGCAGAAATTACCCACGTATAATCTGAATTTAGATTCGATATTCGATGTGAATCAGATCAAATTTCTTACCTGGGATATTAACGGTACGGTAAAGCTTTCTAAAAGTATGGCTAAGGAATGCGTAGAGACTGCGCATGACGCGGGATATAATGCGTGTTTATTTCGCTTAATCCTGGGTATGGGCGGTACCGATGCGGCTGAAATGGCTCGTATCGGGGTACACGCTACCTCGCTTGTGGCCATGCGTACGGATTTCTTTCAGAAAAAGGTTATCTATCATACGCATGAAGATACCCCTAAAAACTTAGACCGTAAGGCCGTGAAGGCGGTATTAAAGATCGTGTCTTCCTATATACTTAAAAAAGAGCTGGAAGTCGATGAAAAAAAACATCCGCCCATAACAATTAAAAATATAATAAGAACCTTATTTTGGTGGTTTACCAGAAAAATATAAGGCACTCTTGACATTTTTGTGGCATAAAAGTAGGTTGTGCTATTATAAGAACCTCATAAGGAGAAAACACTTATGATTGGATGTCATTTAGGGAGAATTTTTCAGGTAACTGTGGCCGGAGGTTCATATCAGGAAGGTCTTTCCGCCACACTGCAGGGCGTACCTGCCGGCATGCATATAGCGGAACAGGAAATCTACGGAGATCTTTTATTGCGCAAACCGGGGACCGATGAACTTTCCTCACCGCGCAAAGAACCCGATCTGCCGCTTATCTATGCCGGCGTGAACGCAGCCGATACGGTAGAGAATGCGGGTAATAAAAACCATACGAACGGTACCCCGTTGGTAATTCTCATCCCGAACCTGGACAGGCATTTTATCCATATTAAACAGTACCAGGATACCAACAGGACACCGCGGCCCGGGCATGCTTCATACGCATCTTTTATGAAATACGGTCCGGCAGACGATGCGATCGGTGCCGGAATTTTCAGCGGCAGATACACTAATACCATCGTAGCGGCAGGGTTTGTCGCAAAAAAGATTTTAAAGCTGTGTGGCATAGAGGTGTTTTCATATGTTAAGGAAGCAGCTGGGGTAAAAGCCGGTGAAGTAGCTACCGCAACCGCCTTAAAACGCTGTAACGCTTTTAAAAAAATGCGCTGCGATTACGATCCGTTTTATATCGAAGTATATAATAAAAAGCGAATTCATGAAGATATGCGTTTTTTGGAAAAAATGCGTATCTTTGCCGAGATTGAACAGGAAATCGATCGGATCAGAGATATGGCTCCCGAGTTTAAACCGGAGCTGGTTTCGGAAAAATATGATATTAATCCTGTACTCAACTGTCCTGATCTTGATGCGGCCGGGGCCATGGTGGAAGCAGTGCTTAAGGTATCGGCCGGCGGAGATTCCAGCGGCGGTATAGTCGAAGTAAAGGTGCTGGGTGTTCCCGCAGGATTGGGGGAGCCTGTCTTTGCTAAGCTTGATGCAGAGCTGGGCCGTATGCTAGGTATCGGAGCCGTAAAAGCGGTAGAAGTGGGTGCGGGTGTGGCTGTTAAAGATATGACCGGTTATGAAGTAAACGATCAGATGCGCTCGGAAAAAGGCAAGATAATTTTTGACAGTAATAATGCGGGCGGAATAACCGGCGGACTTGCCACCGGACAGGAGATAATTGTACGATTGGCTGTAAAACCCACTCCGACTATTGCCAGGGGTCAGCATACAATTGACAAATACACATTGGAAAATAAAAAGCTTGAGGCTATTACGAGGCGTGATTCTACGATTGTAGCGAGAATATGGCCTGTGGCGGAAAATTATACTTCGCTGGTTATCTTAGACCATCTCATGGCCCATTATGGTTATCAGAAGCTGTTGGATATTGTATCCAAACAGGGTAAGAAGGTATAATATGAAAAGTTATCGTAAAGAATTGTGGTTCCAGACTAAAAGTCGGCGGGAGCTTATTAATATAACGTCCGAGGTAAATAAATGCTTACAGGAAAGTGGTATTAAACAAGGACTTCTTCTCTGTAATGCCATGCATATTACAGCCAGTGTGTTTATTAATGATGACGAAGGTGGTCTGCATAACGATTTTGAAAAATGGTTGGAAAAACTGGCTCCGGAAAAACCATACTCCCAGTATCAGCACAATGGATTTGAGGATAATGCGGATGCTCACCTCAAGCGCAGTGTTATGGGCAGAGAAGTAGTGGTAGCTGTTTCGGACGGATCTCTGGATTTCGGTCCCTGGGAACAGATTTTTTATGGAGAATTTGACGGCAAGCGTCGCAAGCGTGTGCTCGTTAAAATAATCGGTGAATAGCACAATACCTGCTGCAATTTAGCAGGTAAGATGCAGAGCTGCCACGACTTTTTTCGTTTTAGCGAGCTCATTGTATTTTTGAACGGCCTGAGTGGTTCGGGCAATAAAGAGACGAATACCCTTTTTAAGCATATATGTATGCACCTCAGGTCTTACTTTCATAATACCTATTTTTCCCTGGCCTATAATGAGCAACTCCGGTCGATAATCTATGACCTCTTGAAGATCATCCAATCCGAGATTATGTCCTTCTTTTCGCCACCAGAAGGAGTTTATCTTTTCCGGGTAGATAATCACATCGGAACGATACGTTCTACCATCAACTTTGATTTGACCAAAACTATATGCATCAATCATACATATGTATAGTATATACAAAAATATACAGAAAGGAAATAAATTCATTGCTTTAAAATATCCGTTTGAATTGATTTTTACGTTCTGCAATACATTTTTTAAAAAAGGCAAGCAGTTTATTATTCATATTGTCCCATGGCATGGGTTTGCGGGCATGCAAATCGGAAAACGGTTGCGCCGGATTTACCGGTTGATCGTGAGTCATTCCCGTTTCCGTACCGTAATAAATAATAGCGGGCTGCGCTATGCTCATCTGCAGGGTCACGGCCATTTTAAGTTTTTCCTCATCCTGGTTGCATTCAAATAAAAAACGGTTAAGGTCATGGTTGTCAAGGAATGTTGGTAAAAAAAAGTGGGGAGGATAGTTTTTATAGTGCCTGGCTAAGAGAATATTCAGTTTTTGTTCATCGTACCGGCTGTCGCTATTTTGGGCAATATGCGTGACGAGCAATTCTCTGAACCTAAAATCAAGTACCCCATCCAATACATCGATGTATTCACGCTGTATCTGCTCCTGGTGAAGTCTTGTAATCCAGCGCAGATATTTGTGTTTGATATGTATGGTCTTGAGCAGCTTGAAGGGAATCTGCTCCAGCCAGGCTTCACCGATCAATAGTGAGGCGGAAAATTCTCTTTCTATTTGTGCTGAAAACCTGTGTAAAAAAGAATGGGGCAGCCCTACTACATGATCGATGCGAAAACCGTCCAATCCCATTGCCAGCCAGTGTCCGGCAGCTTTAATAATATATTCTTGAACTTCAGGATTCAGCAGGTTCAGTTTGGGCAAGCTGCTTATATCCATAAAGCACACGTACTTATCCGTCCAGTGCTTAAAAATAAACCAGTTCCTGTAATGATTATGTGGATTGGAAAGGGCTGCCTGAAAAAAGGGGTGCTCGCTTGAGCAGTGGTTGGGCACAAAATCCGCAATTACCTTTATATTGTTTTGGTGAGCAAGCTGAATCAGACCCTTAAAATCCTGCTCTGAGCCAAAGCGCGGCTCTACGGCAAAGAAATCAGTGATATGGTAGCCATGGTAGGCGGTGGTTTTATAAAAGGGTGACAGCCACAGCACGGAAATGCCCAGATCCTTAAGGTAGTCGAATTTATCGATAATACCGCGGATGTTTCCGCCGAGAAAGCCGGGTTTGTGCCAGTCACCGCCCCCATACCCCGCGAATCTGTCGATGAGAATATGGTAGATAACTGAATGTTTGAATTGAACCGACATAATTTTTATTATTAGAGCTTTTTGCAAAAAGCTCCTAAAATGGAAATTGCTAACTTATTATGGTATAGAGAATAAGTATTTTACTAACTTAATATATTTTGAGTTTTGCAATTTCCTCATTAGATTGTATACATTATCAAAAACTGTGTAAATCTATTTAAAACGTAATATGAAACCGGCAGTTGGGACCGCCTGAGACCACGGAGTGGACCACCTCCACAGTAATGGGTTTGCCCAAAGCCGGTTCCAGGAATTTTTTCAAGTAACCACCGCTGCAGTTGCAGTACAGGGTGCCGGCAAACGGCTTTGCCGCTCGCCTTCTCATATTCTTATAACTTATAAGTAATTTAAATAGTGTTCCATCTTCTAAAAAAACCTTTTATTCTCGAAGCGTCCCGCGGAGTGTTAAAACACTGCCGCTCGCCTGATCATGAACATTAATTGTTATGTTATTTTTAATAATTTTCCAGACCTGCTGAAAAATCTCCGCTGTGCGCAGGGTGTTAAAACAGACGGAAAAACTGTTATCTTTGTTGAATTCGCCTCTGCAGAGGACATCAAGCATCTCGGCACAATATGGATTATAGTAATAGTTGTGAGGCTGCCGGCTTACCCTGTATTGATTATCCAGGCCGACTGTATACTCGAAAGTAATATCATCACCATTTAGAATATTATGATTGATTATTTTTAATTTTAGTTCATCCTGATTTAATTCCACAAATTGCACGGACCTGATACCCAAAGGATTTTTTTTGAGCACAAATGTTTTGCCTACATAGTTCTTGATGAATTCGGGAATAACGGGCTGCTTTTTTTCAGCGCGGCCTAATTGCTGTACCATCTCCTGTAATTTATCATGGGACACATTATTTACGGCGAGCGGGCCGTCAGCTTTTATTGAGGGGATAACGGCACTCTCAATAATGTTGGTATAAAGCATGGATGCCGCAGATCTGTAATCAAGGGTAGCGGTGGTAACGATAATCATATTTTTATGCGGAACCACAAAAATAAGCTGACCGCCGTATCCTTGAGCGGAATACATATCATCTTGCTGCAGCCACCACTGATAACCGTAACCGGTGGTGATATTGGTGGTGTTGGGCTGCCACTTGGCCTCTGAGTGAGTTGCCTGTTCGATCCACTGTGACGAAACGATTTGCTCTTCATCCCATCTGCCCTTGTGCAGGAATAAGTATCCCAGTTTGGCCATATCCCTGGGCCTTAGAAAAAGGCCCCAACCGCCGATTCGCATTACTTCAGGATTATTTACCCAGTAAAAAACGCTTATGCCGAGGGGATTAAACAGGTATTCCCCGGCAAACTGCTCGGCGTCCTGCTTTGTGGCTAAGGCAACAATAGCTGCCAGCAGATGAGAGTCGCCTGAGCTATAATTGAAAATGGTACCGGGGGTATGGATAACGTCTTTATGCAGGATATGGAAAAAATGAGTGATAATGATATGACTATAATTATTAATATTGACCATGAATATTTTTTCATTTTCCGTCTCCTTTTACAACTCGTATTAATCTTAAAATATTTTAATTAAGCTCACAAAGAAATGAGTTTAACTCATTCAAAAAGCCGTCTTACCGGGCTGTCTGCTTTAATCAAATGCTTTATTTCTTTAAATGATAAAAAGATGTCGGTAGCTCCGAAGGCATAAGGCCGTATTTCATAAATATTGAAATAAAAACCAATACCGTCCAGGGCAACATAGAAGTTATCGTTAGGCAGGATTTCGTCCACAAAGAACTCGTGATCCTGTAGAGCGGCTTCGGGCGGGATCTCCTCCTGTGCCCTCAATTTCTTATCCATAATTTTGCCCAGCTGCTCTTCGTAATCGGTCATGAAAATATCCTCCGGTTTAAGCTTTTTACCCGTACTCATATCGATGGTAACAAATCCGTCTCCTGAGAGGCCGTGGGCGCCGCCCATATAATCATAGAAATAAAAGCGGCAGGTAAACATATTTTTATCGTTAAGAATCAGGGATGTTCCGTAGGAATGCTGCCACATGAACATCCATAGCGAATCGGGATTATATATATCGCGGTTCTCTTCCTGATATACGGTAAGGTAACTGTCGCGCATACTTTCCAGTTTTTTTTGCGGATTACCAAAGCTTTCGGGTAAGATATACTGCTGCAGCTGTGTTAAAATGTTTTGATTTCTGTACTTAATCGGGTAAATATAAAAAAGGAATATTTCGATTTTCGGGGAGTCCGCATCATCGAAGAGGGGACAGGAGTCAATAAGCTCATAAGTAGTGAATTGCGTACAATCCCGGCTGTAGCTCTCCTTAAGCTCGAAGGGAAACTGCTTTTTCTTATCTGCGCTCCGCCAGGTGCCGCTCATCTGGTTTATATTTGTAAATTTACCTGAAAACTGACCGGTTACTTCACCATTATGGGTAGATTCCACTATGGTAAAGTTACCTGCTGCATCGCCGGAGCCGTTTAAAAAGAGAGGGATACTCCGGCTCGTATAATAATAAAAACCAGACAGATCAAAAATAACAAAATCTTAGCCAATGGTGCTTCAGCATACTTTATCATATACTTATCCTTTCCCTTTTGCCCTATTATATTATGTAATTCATTTCAAACATTAATTCAACACTTGACTTGGACAGGGCTTCCGTTTCCCGAAATATCTAACTCACCAAACCACGCTTTTACTGCCGTTTTCTGTGAAAGGGGACAGTCGGAATGGACATTTATATAATTAGGAAGGTGCGGAATATCCCGTAAGTGGAATGGATAACCGAAAGAGGTAAAAATGATTCTTCCGTTAAAATCGGTCGTAATTCCATTCATAAACATTCTGTTTTGCGGACCGATACATTTACATGAACCTGTGGCCCATTCCACAGGAAAGTTAAAATTAGCAAAGATAAAATCGTATTCATTTTCCTTCACGTCGAATAATGGAAACTGAGGATTAAGCAGATGGTCAACGGAGAAACCCCGTTTCTTTAATTCATGGTCAATCACGGTAAGCACATCATTGCCGCGGCTTAGAGTAATTGTCAATATTTTAGCTCCTTTTGCCAAAGAGACCGGGAAGGCATTATCCAGATTACGGATAATTACCACTGATTTTTCCGCTATCCGCCCGGCGGCGGTTACAAATTCCTGTTTTATGGTTTTATCGGGAATCTCATCGCAAGAATCTTTCTCATCCAACACACCGCAGGTTTTTTTCAAACACAAAACTTTTTCCACCGCTTGATCCAGCCGGCCTTTCTCTATTTTTCCTTTAACCACCCCCTCCATCAGGCAATGAAAATCCTTTTCTTCAGTGAAAAGCAGCATATCGCATCCCGCATTAAGCGACGCGATCAAGCGTTCTTGTTTTTTTAAACTGCCGGTTACACCGGCCATACCCATGGCATCGGAAATTACCAGACCGTTAAACCCAAGTTCCTTTTTTAATAAGTCCGTTATAATCCTTTTTGACAGAGTAGCGGGATAATACTGATTTCTTTGATTCATCCTGCTGTCCTGAAAAGGAAGTGCAAGATGTCCTATCATAATAGATAAAACACCCTCTTTAATAACGTGTTTGTAGACAGTTCCGAAATGTTTCTGCCATTCGGTTTTGGAAAGTGAATTCACAGCTGTAGCTATATGCTGATCAAGAAAATCAGTACCATCCCCCGGAAAATGTTTGGCACAAGCAGCCATACCGTTCTCCTGCATGCCTTGTATGAAAGAAGCGGCTAAGGCAGCGATTCTGTCTGCTTTATCGCCCAAAGCCCGGTTTTGGGTGATGGGATTATCGGGATTTAAAATTATATCCACGACCGGAGAAAAAGACCAGCAGATGCCCAGACGCTTTCCTTCCAGAGCAGCCGCTTTTCCCATGGTGTAAGCCAGATCGGGATCATCGGCAGCGCCCAGTGCCAGTAAATCCGGAAACTGAGTGTTTCCCTCAAAGCGGCCCGCTCCGTTTTCCAGATCGGCCGCGATTAACACGCCGGTTTTAGATGCAGCCTTGCGTATATCGCGCACGTACTCCTTTAAAACAGAGTTTTCTCCTCTGATTATAAATACCCCTCCGATACCGTGCGCCTCTATAAGCCTAAGAAGCCTTTTAAATCGTTTATCAAACTGATCATGCGGACCCTTGGCAAAACTCGGAAGCTGCGGCAGCAAAACTTGAGCTACTTTTTCTTCTATGGTCATGTCCGCAATAATTGCCTTAATATCACTCATATCTGCTCCTTACCATTATTCAAGTAAATAAGATAATACATACAGGCGAAAATCATAGGCTTTTTGTAATTGAGAGTCAACCGCGTGCATGATTTTGAAATATATTGATAGTGCTGCGAAGATTGTTATTTTTTTTGTTACCCTGCGATAAAAACTTGGTTTTTATGGCAAAGGTGTTTTACAATAAAAAGAGAATTATCATGATCAGGAGTAAATATGCTTAGTGTTAAACATATTCTATGTGTGTTAGTGCTCACTGCAGCGGCAGCGCACGGCGTTTTTGCCGATTTTGACGCGCAGTTGTACAAGGCCGATCTGCTGGATATAGAGGGCAAATATGCTGAAGAGAAAGAATTTCTTTCATCTTTACTATCTCAAACTGCAAACGACGCACAGTCTGCGGAAGTGTACTGGAGGCTTTCCCGAACATACCTGCAGTTTGGAGAAATTAAAAAGCTTGAAGGAGCTTCGCAGCAGGTGCCGCTGCCATTGTTTGAACAGGGAATACGCTATGCCGATATGGCAATAAAACTCAATCCGAACAGCGCGCAGGGCTATTTTTGGAAGGCATCCAACAGCGGCTTGTGGGGTCAGGCTAAAGGTATACTGGAAAGCCTGCAGAAGGCCGAGGAGATGAAAGAGATTCTCTTTGTGGCCATTGTCTATGATCCCAGTTATTCAGCCTCATATTATGTGCTGGCACAACTTTATGATCAGGTTCCGGGCTGGCCCGTCAGTTTCGGCAATATCGATTTTGCGGTATCTCTGGCCAGAAAAGCGGTTGATCTGCATAAATATCATCTGGCCAACGGCAAATATCCGTATACCTATTTTGATATCTACATCGAGCTGGCCAAATATCTGTGGATAAGGAATTGGGATGTGCATAAACGCGCTCGCGAACAGGAGCGCAAACGCAGGAATTATTACGAAAAATCCGCATCGCTGGAAAAATACTGTTATTATGAGGGTATCGTTCAGATCAGGCCGGTAGCGGACCGGCAGGAAGCCGATGAGCTCCTGCGTTGGATTATTGCCGAACTGGAAAAAATCAATCCCAGATATCCTTTTCAGGAAAACGCCCTGGTTAAGGCAAAAAAGCTGCTGTGGGAGTGGCGTTTAATTAGTTTTTGAAAAATGCGATGAAAACTTTAAAAAAATGTTGTATACTTTTTAACGAATAGTAGATTTAAATAGTATAAGGAGCACGTATGAAAAAAATCCTTATCCCGCTTATATGCATCTTTGTTATTGCCTCATGTGTTACTTTTGAGGTTGATGAGGACGAAGTAAGCAAGATTATCAAACTGATAAATACGGGTGACAGCACGAAACTGGCAGAGATAACCCAGACTCCGTTTTTATTGGACGCGGAAATTATCGCCCTGGAAGACGATGCCGCGCTGTTCTGGAAAAACCTGGCAGAGGCCCGATTCAGCCTGGCCAATCCCCAGCTGGTCGATATCATTCCGGTAGCAGAGGAAACCTATAAACTGTTTTCCGAAAGCTGGGAGGTAGAGGTATTTTTTAAGAAGTATGTTCCTCCCCGTTCCGTGGTGGCTGAGATTAAAGCGGATAACGGCAGTGTTTTGTTATTATTGGACGGAGAAAAGAAGGGGCACGCGCAGATCCTAGGAATAAAGGGGCCATAGCTTATGAAAAAAACAGTTTTGAGCAGTGTATTTATCGTATTTTTAATTTGCGCAGTAAGCGCGCAGCAGGCCACCGTGGTGTACACCGAAGGCAGTGTGTATGTAAAAGACCATAAAGGCGCGAGCTGGGATCCGGATATCGGCTCGCAGCTGGTTTCTAACGACACGGTGCTTACCGGTTATAACGGCTTTACCGAGCTGGATACCGGCTCCAGCACCATAACCATCCATTCCAACTCTGTGTTTAAATTCATGCAAGCGGGCAAGGGCGGCGAGAAGCAGACCGTGTTTTCCTGTATGCTGGGCTCGGTGTACCTGAAGGTGCAGAAGATAACCGGCCAGGGCCCGCGCATTACCTCGGGCAGTATGGCGGCCGGTGTGCGCGGCACGGAGTTCCATGTGTATTCGGGAGTGGACGGCTCGTCGCTGATCCATGTGACCAAGGGTGTGGTGGAGGTTGAATCCGAGGGCAGGAAAGTATCGCTCAACGCGGACGAGGCGGTAGAAATAAAGTTGGGGAGGCCTCCGGGAGAAAAAGTGAATATGCTGGGCCGTCCAGTAGATTATAGCAAATGGAA
>CAZEPL010000063.1:0-24880 GCA_964514135.1 uncultured Spirochaetaceae bacterium
GCGGCTTTACAAAATAATAATGTTTTGGGCTTGATTAATTGCTGAATAGTTACTAATATTATACGATATCGTGCGGGGCCTTCCGTCTTCTTTGACGATTAGTTTCATATTTTAAGAAATGTGAAGCAATATAATTACCAATTTTAGTACGTTTTCGAATATGTGTCTTTGCCCATATTCCAACCTTTAGAATCCATCGTACTTCCTGCGGTAAATAATGCCATCGATAATTATTATAAATCTTACATGCCGGCAAAAAATTATCAACAGAGTGTTTACCGCCTGCCGAATGTGCTTTCACATGATCTGCTTGGAATTAGTTTAATTTCAACTCTACACCACAAACATGGCATTTACCGTCTGTCTTTTGAAAGATTATTTCTCGTTCATTTGAATTTAGATTGTAACGAATTGTTTTTGTTTATTTGATTCTCGTAATTTATATAACTTATCCAACTCAGAAGAAAATGATTCAACTTTTTTAAAGACTGGCAATTCATCCATGATTAAATATCAAAATCTATTTTATGAATAAGAATAATACATAAATGTTATCATTGCTAACATTTTATATCATTTATTCCAACTATATACCAATTATGTTATAATTAAATTGAATTAAAAAAGGAGCTGCTATGGATATTGAAAAACTTGAAAAGCACCTTGCCATTTTCCAGCAAAAAATGAAGAGTGAAAAAGAGCATTTTACTTCACATTATGAAGAACGTATTAAACGTGTTGCCTATTACCGGAGTTTTAATGCTTCAAAGATACAGAAGATGAATCCGGATGATTTTGAAAAGTATCTTGGTGATTTATGGGCTATGATTATCTGGGGTAATAAAAAATATGTAGTAGAAAAAATGATTTCGGACAACGGTATTAATGAAATAAGAATAAGTTTGTCTGATTTGTTGTGGGGCCTGGAAAATATCGAACAGAGATGGAACTCATTTATTAAAAAAATAAAAGGTATCGGTCCCGCCATGATGAGTGAACTTTTATGTCTTACCCATCCGGATGAATATATTATATGGAACAAAAGGGCTTTTGCCGGTTTGCAATATCTGAATGTAAAGAATTTACCTGTTTACAACTACCAGTGTACGGGTAAAAAATATATTGAACTCTGTTCCGTTGAAAAAACTATCGTGCAAAAAATGAAAGACATGGGTTTTACTGATATAAGTTTACTGGCTGTGGATTATTTTATATGGGATGAATTACAGGTCGAAGAACCAATAAAACAGTTATCACTTTTTAATGATACGGTAAAACAGGATAAAATACCCGATGACAGTAACAGTGATTTTATTCATAATGAAATTAGAGATAAACTGGCAAATATAGGAAGTTTCCTGGGATTTAACACATACACGGAAAAGAAAGTCGCCGAAGGCTCCAAGGTTGATACGGTCTGGGAAGCCACGATAGGCAACATGGGAAGAATTATTTATGTGTTTGAAGTACAGACAAAAGGATCGTTAGACAGTTTGTCCATGAACCTGCTGAAATCTTTAAATAATCCCGCGGTTCAGGGTGTGGTCGCTGTTTCCGATTCCAAACAGCTTGATAAGATAGAACAATACACAAAAGAAATTCCGAACCTCAAAAATAAACTCAAACTCTGGAATTATAAGGAAGTGCTGGATATTCATGATTCCCTGGAATATATTAATGAGTCTATTAATAAGCTTGATCTTGTGCCGAAGGGGTTTTAGTTGGGAGTAGTTATATAAAAGTGAAATATTATTTAGTTTAAATTAAATTGGCAATATAACATTACTTTAAGATTGACAATTCTTAATTATTGCTTTCATCTTCTTACGAAAATTTTTCCATATTTTTGCATTCCATTCTGCTTGTAATAGTTCATTGCAATAATTATCCAAACATTTTTCAAGAATATTATAAAATTTAGTAGCATTGATTGTCTTTGTAAGAGGATAAAGTAGTTTTCCCCTACGGCGGATATGCCAGCCTCCTGTAGTTTCAGCTTGGTGCAATATACCACATCTAATATGTATATAGAACTCATGAGCTTTACCATGAAAATCCTTTAATTCATCATTGCTATCAAAAAAGGAACAGAATGCCAATTCACTATTTCCTTTTGAGTTGTTCCAACCCCTTCTAAAAGATTCTAAGGCTTCAATCATTAAACAGCATACCGCCATTGTGCAAAAACCATTTTTTTTATTTGACTCCTGGCATAATGGTGTAAAATAGCGTTCAATAAATCTTTGTTTTATGAATTCTACTATATTTTTACGTTCTTCTTTTTGCTCCATAGATTTATAATCTAAAATCTTAACTGTGGTGGAAATTAACGTTTCGTTAAAGTTTTGTTCTTTAAACATATTTTTATATTTTAATTATTCTTTAACATTATAGCATATAATATAATACTACTACTCAATATTCCCATCAGTAATTCTTGATCTATTTTCAACATGAATCATATCAGGGACATCTTCTGTAGAAGTTCCCATCTCTTTAAATTTCCTTAAAGAGGGTAAAAGTCTTCCTTCCATAGAGCCTACCGCTTTATTATAAGAATCTACGGACAAATTAAGTTTACTCCCTACATCAATGAAATACTTGATAAATGCCTTAAATCTGTCCATTAATTCTTTCCCCTGATATGCAATATCTTTAGCATTTTTAGTGAGATGCAATTGTAACCAGCCATATGATATTACTTTCAGTAGAGCAAGCAATGTAGCCGGAGAAACAATAATAACTTTATTAGATAACGCTTCTTCAAGTATTTGAGGATCTTGCGAAAAGGAGGCTTCAAGTCCAGATTCATAAGGTATAAACATGATAACAAATTCTGGTGAGACATCAAATTGAGACCAATAAGCACGCTGTGTAAGAGTTTTAATATGTGATCTTAATGCTTTTTTATGAGCATCAAGGAAATTCTGATATTCTTCACTCGTTTGAGATTCACAGGCTTTTAGATAAGCCTCCATAGGAACTTTTGAGTCAACAGGAATTATCCCTTCATTTGGTAGATGGATTATCATATCAGGACGGTACCCGGCAGTTGTTGTTTCTTGCTCATCAAAATCAATATGGTCCACCATTCCTGACATTTCAGCGATCCTGCGAAGTTGAATTTCTCCCCATCGTCCTCTTACTGAAGATGATTTTAAGGCTTCTGATAATGTGTTTGTAGTTAATTGTAGTTCTTTATGAGCATTTTTTAGATTCAATACTTCCGTTAAAAGAGATTCATATGCTCCGACTCTGTTTTTTTCTATCTCCTGTACCTGTTTATCCATTTTATCCAAATCTTTAATCAAAGGTTCTAAAATATTCTTTAATTGTTCTTTTGATTGTTCCATAAATTGCGAAGACGTAGCGCGCAAAGCATGAGATGAAAGGGCTTCAAATGCTTCTCTCAATTTTTCCTCGGCTGTTTCAAGCCATTTTAATTTTTCTATATCCGCTTCTTTCTCTTTTATCAGTTCAGCAGATTTTATCTCTAATTGTCTGTTTATTTCAGTAAGTTGTTTAATTTTCTTATTTTCTTCTTCAAGGAATTTTAATTTTGTTATCATTTCTTTATTATTAATAAGCATTATAAGAAAAATTACTACTCCAGAAATAATTGCGGATAGAACTGCTATTATTATAGTAAAATAGATTTGAATCATTTATTATCTCTCCTTTTATATATTATTAAATAATATTTTTAAATTAAAAATCATAAACCACATATTTTTTTAATAGATTTATATGAATCAGACACTTTTTTTGACTTCCTTAAAAAAGTCATTGAACCAACAGTTTTCCTTGTTGAATAGTACTCACCATTTAGCTTAAAATATCTAGGTGATGCATCTATTCTTAAAACAGCAGTGCCGCTATGTAGAGGATTTTTTTCCTTATTTTTAATCATATCTTCAGTTTTATAAGTATATATAAGTGTGCTTCTCCCATTTTTATTAATTATAGATGCTGAATCACTAGTGCTTTCACGTTCGTCTGAATAAAATAAAATATTAATTTTTAAGGCATCAGGTTGTTTAATAACAAGAAATACTTTTTTACTTTTTTTCTTATTTTCAAATTCATATTCAATCTCACCTAACCAGGAACCATACAAAGGTACATTTGTATTAAATAACCACCGAAACAAATATCCAATAATAGGGATTTTCCAAATAAATTTTAATGATAATGTAATAAATAAACTTAGAATAACAATGGGTCCTATAAAATCTCCAATAACTATTTTTAGTAAATCAGGTAAAGATTGAATTGGTATCAAATTCCAAAAATAATTTATAACAACAAAAATCGGAATTAATCTTATAATAATTGATTTCATAAATATTCTCCTATTTCTTTGATATCTTTTTGTAATTGGTTTTTTGAGATGTTGTCATCAACAAATTTAAGCTGTTTCTTATGACATTTACGAATTGTTTTACCAGAACCACAAGGACAATCATTTCTCCAATAAAAGTCTCCACTAAATACCATTTTTAATAACATTAAAATAACATTAATATCATCTGTTTTTAATATAGATTTATATCCTTCTATTAATCCATCGACTCCATGACTTCTGTCCGGCCAGAGCATTATCCCAAACTTATTAAAATAAAGCCAGAGATAAAGGTATGGATTTACTAAATTTTCCATAAAGTTTTTTAGACAACGGTCTTTGGTAAACTGAATCTCAATATCTGAAGGAGTAGCAAGACAAAGCCATCTTTCTTTTTCATTTCTATGATAATCGAAGGGAATCTTAGCTTCTATTTCTGATACTAATGGTGGCTTATCTGGATATTGTTGTGGAAAATGAAATATAAGATAAAAATCATCCTTTAGTTTTATTCCATTCTTAATACCATCAAAATAGTATCGACCAGATAATATGGGAATATCGTTCTTCCATCTCCATCCAAGTTCAGGAAAATATTGAGCTTGTTCTAATTCTCTTTGGAATATAGGATTTTCTTTATTATAAAAATCAGTTACCCCAAGGTTTTGTCTCTTTTCTAATAATTGATGGACTATAAGAATAACTTTCACTTTTTGAAGTTTCTTTATTTGGAAATTCTCCAAAAAGATCTTGAAAAATATATATAGCTTTTTCACCTTCAGTGTTTACTGCTTCAGAAACTTTTTCTGAAAAATTATCTATTTTTTTAATAAAAGAATCAATCTGGTTATCAGTCATATCCTCAATCATATTTTTATATGGATAGACAGGGCGAACAATAATTCTATTCTGTTTTATATCTGCTAAGATGTTTATTAGTGTTTGTGATAAAGATTTATCATCTTGTTCTGCGTATAATACAAAATTGTTACCCACAAGTATTGTAATAAGAAAACCAGTAATTTCATCATGTCCATTATAATAAGCCCATTTTTTAATGTATTTAAACACAGATCGGAACTGTTCTCCATATTTCTTCAATTTATTATCAAACCATTCTTTAAATAGTTTAGGATTATTTTCTTCCCATTGTTCTCTACCTTTTTTTGCTAAATAAATTTTGTCTTGGTATTCTCCATAAATAACTAAATCGACATGGTATTCGGCTTTATACTGAACCCTAATACAAGATGTTTTATCCTTGGGTTTTGAATCAGTGTGTCCCTCTACAGCATCATATATTTTCTCATGCACTTCCTCAGTTTTAGGCCATTGATCTTTTAATTCGGGTAGATTTTCCAGGTAAACACCATCGTCGATATCATAGTCTTCTCCTGATTGAACTATGGTTGTTTTCATTGAAAAGGAACCCTGCCAACAGAACTTTGGGATTTCTTCATTTAAATCTTTATAATAGCTCTCAATCTTATCACGCAGAGCATCTCGACCTCTTCTAAGATTATATATTTTTGTTGAAGATAAACTTATTTTTTTAAGTAGTTCTTGAAATTCATTATGAAAATCTGACATTAAAACCTCCTGAATATATAATTTAAAGAGATGAATTTGAATCCCTTCTTAATCATCTCTTAAGCTATAAAAGATATCATTGATTTTATTTTTTCATACATTTCTTATTTTTAAATAAAATCAGAATATTATTTATAGTTAAATTCCTCTTTATTATTTATACGGTAGAACGTGACAACTCATACTCATATTTTATGATTTAATTAAAAATAAATTTTTAGAGACAATACAAATAGTATAATTTTATTAATAATCAATATTTATTGCTGGAAAATCATTTGATTCAGGATATATAAAGGTTAACACACCGAATCGCCCAAGAGGTATGGCTTGTTCAATAAGAATAATATTTCTATGACAAGAAGTCGAAACAAAAGGAAACCATGCTTCAGCTGTTGTTCCATTTTGGAAAAATCCACAATCTGGAATTTTTTCATTTGAAAGAGCTTTAGCAGTTGCGGAGCCAGATAGAATTTGAGATGTGTCATCAATAGTTTTTCTATAATTCGCATTACGAGTTTTTGTAGATAACCATTTCCATTGATATTTTTCTGATGTCCATTTAATAATTAAGCAAGAAGCGATATCGAGACTTACATATCGTATAGCTGTAGAGGTTATTGAAGTTTTAAATTTTTTTGAAAGTGAAAGAATTGCTGTTAATCCAATTTCTTCACTTTTAGCAGCTTTAACAAATAGATCTTTTGGCATAAGTAGATTTGATGCAAAGCAATCTGCTTCCATTTCTGCGTAATTATTAGATTGGTATTCTGTAAATGAGCCATGAACAGAAATATTACCATACAACAAAGCAAGCCTGTGTTCAGTAATAAAAAAATGTCCCAATTCATGAGCAATTGTAAACATAGTACGAGGATTACTTTTTAATTCAAGACGGTCTAAATTACAATATATATGGAATCTTTTTGAATAACACTCTAATAATCCGTCAAAAGCATCTTGATAGTTTCCGTAACTAATTGTAATACCTGCTTTTTTCACTATATGTTCAGGATTAGATATATTTTCTTCAGAGTATTCATTAATAACACAATTAGCCAATTCGGCAATTTCTTCTTTTCTTTCATTTGATGGCCCTTTATAATAAATAATATTTTTACTCATCAGAATTGTTTTCAGCTTTCTTTCTATCTTTCTTCATTTTCTCTAAAACTTCTTCCGATATTTTACCTCTTTCTCGTGCAGCTTGAGCAAGATTTTCTTCCATTTCTGCATTATAATTATTGTCTACGAATCCAGAAAATCTGCGTCCACACACAGTCTTATCAAATAATTTATCAGGATTTGTTATGGTTTTGGGAAGATCAATTTGTTCTGATTCAAGTTCTTTTTCTGCTTTAGCTACATCTTCTATTGTCTGTGGAATTATCGAGCCAACATTTCGCATAGCATCATAGAGGTCATTTTCTAACATTTTTGAAGATTTTATTATATCATCTTCATTATTCGGCATAGTATTTTACCCCCCAATTCTAATTTATAGAAGAATTATCTTCTTTTAAATTATATGAATCTTTTATTTTTTTTAATGCTCGACTTTTTATCTGACGTATATTCACACGAGTTATTCCCCACTGTTGAGAAATATCATCCAGAACATCGTCGGGTAATTTCTGATTGGGTTTAGTTGGATCATAATACATGAATATAACCCTGAGAATTCCTTTCTTCCTTTCATCTAAAACAGTTTCAAATAAATGGTAAAGTTCTTCATTTCTTTGAGAATACGATGTGACTTCATTGTTAGAAATATCCTCTATATTATCAAATGGAACTTTAATCTCATTAAATGAACGTCCGCGAAAAACTTCACACTTAAGATTGTGGGCAATTTTACCTATCCATGCACGCACATGTCTCCTGATTTTATCAGGGTCTTCTTCTTTGGATCTTTTAAATGTGACAGCACCTCGTTCAAAAACACGCAATAGTGTCTCAGAAGTAAGATCTTCTGCTAATTCATGTTTACATAGTCCTTTTATTGATTTCAAGAGAACATAATATAGATATTTTACATGCCGATGATAAAATTCAGCCCATGCTTCTTTTGCTGCTATCGGATCAGAATCTTTCCAAGTCATTATTTCAAGCAAATCGTAATCAGAATCTTCAGAAAAATTCATAGTGCCCTCAAAAGAATATTTCAATTAACTATATTAATTTATATAATACAATATTAATACTATGAACCGTGACAAAAAACTGAATATTTTATATATTTAATACTATACTCCGCATATAAATTTTTGTAAATGATAATTTATTTAAGACATTTCACTATTCTCAATTATGAAACCAATTCCCCTCTAAAAGCCTTGGCTAAAACCGACTGATCCATTTTATCTACCAAAGCTTTAGCTTTTTTATATCGCTGCATTATTGCATCTGCTTTTTTAAAAAGAGTATCAATTCGCTTTGCAATTTCTTGTTGTTCGTCAATAGTTGGAATAGGTATAATGAATTCTGACAATTTCTTTGCATTAATATTAGATTGACTAACACCATCAGTTTTTACTAATAATTTCCATCTTTGAGAATATGAAGTATTCATCCAAGCATTTAGATAATCAGATTCAAGTTCTTCATTAGTCTTCATACGTATAAGATAACCTGCATAAATAGCGTTTACGGTTTCTTTAAAAATCGCCGTTTTACCTACCAATTCAGGGCTGTTTGTTCTGTTAAATAAAACATCATTAAATTCAAGCTTGTATTTTTCTATTTCATTTTTATCGTTTGAAAACACAAGATCCGTTAAATCCATTTTACCATCTTGGATATTTCCCATTCTAAGAACTGGTACTTTTCCTTTTTTTAATGATTTTATTGAAGAACCATATTTAAATTCAGAACAGGTATCATATAAGTATTTCCAGGTCCATTCAGTTGGAATTTCAAATAATTCAAATAGGTCAAAATTATTATCCTTAGGTTCATATGTACTTTTTTTACCCCTCCAATCCTCCGTCAACTTCCCCGTAACCGCTGCATTAAGCACAGCCTGTTTATACCGCTTAATAATAGCAGGAATCTTTTCAAGCCGTTCCCTGCATTCACGTATTTTAGGCAGAAGTTTATCAAGTTTCTCGACAATTTTTTGTTGTGTTCTTTTGGAGGGGATTGGTATATTAATATTCCAAAAAATATCAGGATGGACGTGTGGAGTCCCGCTTCCTTTTGGATTCGTATTAATTAGAGTGTAATTTGATTGAATAAATCTAAATAAATATTCCGTTTCAATATCTATTGGTCTGATTTTCCTAACTGTTGAACAAACTGCTCCGTTTTTTCCTTTTGCTGCTAAACCTGATCTTGCTCCATCCCATACAATGAAAATATCATTTTCATCAGCTATAACAGATGATTCTATATCAGCGTATTGGGAAATAATCCCTTTCTCAAATGCTTCAATAGTTAAATATGGAATAAAACCATCTTGTGGATTATCTATTAATATCTTTGGTTTCTTACCTTTTTTTTCAGTCACTAATTCTTTTAACTTCTTCTCCTTCCACCCCTCCGGTAGCTTCTTCATTCACTTTCCCCGTTATTACGAGTTGTCTCAAGCTTTGTATAATCAAACTTATCTTGATCCATTATTCTTTTCCTGCTCCTGGTTCAGGAGCTTTTTTTCTTTTTACGGAAATTATTTTCTGCGTAATATTCCGCCGGTATTTTATTTTCCAGCTTGTCTTTTTCGGAAGAAAGCAAAGATTGGTAACTCAGCTTTTTATGGTATTGAAGCGTACCCACAATAATGGATTTATGTATGCCGAGTTCTTTTTCCGTTCTCAATATGAGTGCCCTTGACGGATAAAAACCTTTGAACTTGACTTTCCTAAGAATTTCATCATGCCTTAAATAACCTGCGGCAAGCCGGTTGGCTTCTTTCTCTATATCGTCATGAGAGCTTTCATCCAGGCAGTCGATAAAACTGCGTTTTTTGTTTTTTGCCAGATGCTTTAATATGTGTGCAATTTCATGCGTAGTTGTAAACCAGAAATTATCAACCCTGTCGTATCTTTTTGTGTAGACAATTACCGGATTGCCCGTATCTTCATCATAAAAAGACGCCCCGTCCATATAGGTTTTTTTCAAGTGCTGAAGCACAAAAAACTTGATCCCGCTACCGGAAAGAGCGCGGATAAAATCCCTGATCCCGTTTCTTTTCACGGTAAAACGGGGAATGTTTTTCGCTAATTGTTCCAAAGACTCCTTTTGATATTTCCCGGCCCGGTAATACGCAGCGCATTTACGTGCCATATGCAGCCATGTGAGTGAATAATAAGCATTATATGCTTCTCTTTCTGACTTTCTGAAATGAACATTTGTTACCATTTTGTCCATAAATGAGAAGTTAATATGGGTGATCGTCCAAAATAATTTCACTTGTTCGATTAGCTTACTTAGATTTTTACCGTATGGATGTATCCAGCGCTTGCTGACCATATCTGCAAGCGGCATATGAGAATTAATCG
Source organism: uncultured Spirochaetaceae bacterium (assembly GCA_964514135.1). Classification (GTDB taxonomy): domain Bacteria; phylum Spirochaetota; class Spirochaetia; order SZUA-6; family RPPD01; genus JAFGGG01. Next base: position 10,432 of record CAZEPL010000063.1, read on the forward strand.
CCGCTTTAACCGCTACCTTGTTTTCATTTTTACCTTTTTCCTGTCTGAGCCGGTAATTCGTATAAGCATTTATCCAGAATTGCGGAGTATTTCCGAACGCGCCGCTTAATAGCCTGGCCCTTTCAAAACTTATGGCTTCTTTGTTATTGATCATTCTGCTTACATGAGTAAGTGAAATTCCCAGTATTTCGGCGAATGTCTCCTGTGACCATCCCCTTGCCTCTATTTCATCACGTATGATGTCACCCGGCCCTATGTTTATAAACGGTTTATTTTTAGCCAAATAATAAGCCTCCTGTTTTATTCATAATGCTTGGTAATGTTCTTTATCGTGATAAATCCCTTCTGTTTTTTCTCGTCTTCCCATTCGATTTGCATTTCCAGGCGCACCTGTCTGCTCAGGCGCATGGAATAAACATTTCTCTCAAGATGCTCGAATTTAAGTGATTGCATTTTCCATAGGTCAGTAACGATTTCCGCCGCTTCAATGACGGCAACAGCCTTCATAAACTTGTTTATTTCAGCTTCTTTTAAAAATTTGTATTTATTGCTTTTTCCTTTTGAAAACAAATCAATAAGGCGCGGATTTCCGATTTCATATTCCACTACCAGGTCCTTATGATCTTTATAATATCACGATATTTTGATAAAGTCAAGTAGATATTTAACCTTTTTGGTTAAATTGTCATAAAACTTTCGCTTATAGCAACAGGTCGCAACACGGCCTATTCCCTCTCCCCCAACATAGCCACAATCTCCCTTAACTCATCCACAACCGCTTCCAGTTCCGTGGCCGCTTCTTCGGCAAGTACTTCGGGCGCGGGTAAATCACTTGGGTCTTCCAGGGACTCGTCTTTAAGCCAGGTTATGTCCAGCCGGTACTCACGGTTTATTATTTCATCGATAGTAAATCTTCTGAACCGGCCTGTTTCTCCCTGGTCTGTGCGTTTGCTTTTTCCGTTGGGATCCTCACCGAAGCATTGTTCGAATTCCGTAAAATGCTCTTTTGTTAACGGGCGTTCCTTTTTGGTTATGCCTTCTATGTTTGAGCGGTTGTCGTAAATCCAGGTCTCTTTTGTGGGCAATCCTTTTTGCAAAAAAATCACATTTGCTTTAACTCCCTGACTGTACGGGGTAAAGGTTCCCCTGGGCAGACGCAGGATGGTATGCACGTTGCAGTCCTGCATAACTATCTTCATCACTTCGCCGGCCTTGCTTTCAAAAAGGCAGTTGTCCGGCAGCACCACGGCGGCCCGTCCTCCTTGTTTTAAGATAGTGAGAATGTGCTGTACGAAATTCAGCTGTTTGTTGCTTGTTTCTATTGTAAAGTCGTCCCGCGACGGAGCCTGGTTCGCGCCCTTTGTTCCGAAGGGCGGGTTGGTTAAAACACAATCGTAATGTTCACCCTTGTCCGGTTCGTAAATCGCGTCACCTAAATAAATCATGGGTTCAAGCCCGTGTAAAAACAGGTTCATCAAAGCCAGTCGTCGCGGGCGGGGTACAAGATCCTGTCCGAAATAGGTGGTCGTCTTTATTCGTTCCGTGTCTTTTCTGTCAAGTGAACCTTTGGTAATTTCCATAAGCCATTCGTACGCGCCCAGTAAAAATCCGCCCGTGCCGCACGCGGGATCACAAATTGTAAACCTGGGATTTTGTCTGGGATCGGGTTTCATGATACGGATCATACTTCTGATTAATACCCGCGGAGTAAAGTACTGTCCCGCTCCCTTTTTGCCTTCACTGGCTGCTCTTTCCAGCAATCCCTCAAAAGCCGCGCCCTTCACGTCCACGTCCATGGCAGCCCAGTCTTCCTTGTCTATCAGGTTGATAAGATTTTTTAAGTTTACGGGATTATTGAATCTCGGCATGCTTTGCGCGAATATGTCCCCCAGCATGCCCGCTTCTCCGCGTAACTTGCGCAATATTTCGGTGTAGTAATCGGTCAGATCGGTTCCGGATTTTTCTTTTAACAGATTCCAGTCGTATCCTTTGGGTAAGGCAACGGCTTTTTCATCCGCCATCTTCAGGAACAAAAGGTAGGTAAGCTGTTCAATATAATCACCGTAATCAATTCCGTCATGACGTAATACATGACAAAAGCCCCACAGTTTATTTACAATATCCGCCATGTTTTCTCCTAAGCAGCGATTGCCCGGTTTATGTTATGCAGGAGTTCGGGAAGATCGTCTCCGAATACTTTTTTTGCCTTACCCAAACCGCCGTGTCTTTCAAATACCGGCATACGTGTAAAATCATTTTCATCTATTGTAAGATTTTCCACAAGGTGTTCCCGGATATATCCGAGCCATTGTTTTTGTTCTTCGTTCAAATCCAGGTTTTTAATGATTTTAGCAATTGCCCTGTCCACCCTTTGCCCGGGACTTAACAGTTCGGCCTGTTCATTGACAGCGTGCTTGATCATGGAAATAATATCAACCAGCGACAGATGATAAACCATAAGATGCGCTTTTGCCAGGTCATTCTGTTTGAAATGATTCTTTTGCAGTATGACTTTTAATTCCTCCAGTACTTCGGTCCGCCATTGCTCAGGTCTGTTTATAAGTACCTGAAAAGCTTCTATTTTATCTTTGTTTACAGTAACAAACTCGGAAAAGGCTTTCAGATAATCCGCCGGTCGTAATTGCTTATCCCCCACCTTAAACATAACCTCCGACGAAACCTCATCCTCTATGCCGTATCCTATAAGAAAATTCCTTTTTGCTCTCTTATAATTTTTTAAAAGGCCGATAAAATCCTTATTCCTTAAAAGCTTCATCGTGTTAATAAAATCGTGTTTTATCCTGTTATGAAGTTCTTTGGTGAATGCTTCGATATCACCGTCGGGAATATAAGACGCAAAATCTTCCCTTGCTTCTCCGCTCATGTCTTTGGCAATTCTCTGCATTCTTCTTACAAGGCTCTTAATATTATAATCCCTGTCTATGTTCTGATATATGTTCTCAATCACCTGTTCAATAGGGATCGTCTCCTGCTGAATCTCTACCGTAAAATCCGTTACATTCTTAAAATATTCAATTAAAGTACCGTCAAAACAGTCAAATACGGTAAAATGAGTTTTATTTATTTCATCACAACGCCGTGTTCCCCTGCCCAGCATCTGTACCCAGAGGATACGTGATTTCACAAACCGCATAAACACAATAAACTCTAATGCCGGTATATCAACTCCTGTTGAAAGCATATCAACTGTAACCACGACTTTGGGATCGGGTCTGTTTCTGAACTCCCTTATTCTTTTCAATGGACGATCAACCGTGATACTCCCTGTTATCTTTTGCACAAACTCATCACCCTGGCCGAATACGTCCCGGCATATCCTTACAATCTGATCCGCGTGTGATATTTGGGGGATGTCATTTACCGCGAAGATTAATATTTTAGGAAATCTTCCTGTTTCCGTTTCATGTTCATACGCGTATTTGGCCACTTGCTCAATAATTTTTCTGTTACTGTCGGGCGAAGTAATTTTTACCTCTATTTCAGACGCATCAAACTCTCTTTCATCTTCAAGTTCGTCATAAATAATATCTCCGGTTTCCGTATCTACCACTCCTACTTCTTCACCTTTGTTGAGAAACGCGCCGTTTATTTTAACCTTTGAGTTTATTTTAACCGCATCATAATCAACAAGAAAACCGTCTCTTACTGCTTCCTCTGTGGTGTATCTGAAAACTATATGCTTAAATAAAGAAAGCGTATGACTTGCCGGAGTAGCCGTAAGTCCTATTTTTATGGCATCAAAATGATCAAAGACCTTTCTCCATGTAGCGGTTTCTTTAAACGTATAGCCGCGATGGCATTCGTCCGCGACAATAACATCAAAAGCATGGATAGGAATATTAAGTTTTCCCGCGTCTTCTTCCGTTTCCACATCTCCGCCGCTTTGCCTGAAAGTGTATTGTGCTCCCAGAATATTTATCGCCATCCTCTGGATAGTTGAAACATACACAAATGTATGACTGCTCTGCGGTTTAGTGATATACTCTTCCGGCAATTGATTTATATTAAAAGACGCAGTCTCTTCGCCGAAGTCCTCTTTTCTGAACTTTTGGCTGTATACTTCGTATTCCTGGCTTAACTTATTTCCTTTGGACGTTTCAAACGCGTTAAAAGTGGTAACCGCCTGTGCGGCTAAAGCCCTTCTGTCCACAAGAAACAGAATGCGCTTAAACTGTTTTGATTCAAGTAGTCTGTATATCAAAGATACCGTGGTAAAAGTTTTACCGGTACCTGTGGCCATGGCCAGAAGCATTTCCCTTTTTCGTTTTATAATTGCTTTTTCAATATTAACAACCGCTTTTGCCTGAAAAGGATACAGTTTCTCATTGGTAAGGGGTGTTCTTAAAAACCAATCAAAATCATTTTCCCTATTATAGAATTCATCTAATGCCTCCGGTGTATGAAATTCCGATATGGTTCGGGAATAGCTATTGGAGGCTCTTACATCGATATGCCATATAACTTCACCGTTTGAAGAATATAGAAAGGGAACATAATATTCGTTCTGCCATTTTGAAGGTCCGTCGGTTAAGCCACGTGAGTAGCGCTTTGCCTGCTCCAATACGTTTTGAGGATTTACGGAAACTTTCTTTGCCTCGAGGATACCTAATATTTTTCCATTTACAATAAAAGCATAATCAACAGGGCCGTTTTCTGTCGGGTATTCTTCGATTGCAACCGCATGCAAATCATTTATATTTAAAGCAGCATCATATTTTTGTATTTTCCAAGGGCTTGAAAGTTCTTTAAGACGGGTATCAATTCTTAATTTTCTTGTCTGCCATTCACTTTCTTTTGACATTTTCTTGTTACCCTGCTTTTCCCTTTTTTATCCACTCATCCACTTCTTTAAGTTTAAATTTCCACAGTCTGCCCACTTTATGAGCCGGGATGTCCTTACGGATAATCCATTTGTAAAGTGTGTCTTGTTTTATACCCAGATAGCGGGCTGTTTCTGTTACTGAGTGCCAGCGGTCGTCCATTTTACTTTTGTCCAATTAATCCTTATTAATAATAGAACAGAAGATAGGTGCTTTACAAGGTGTTTATGAAAAAAGTGAGATCTGAACAAGATTTAAAAATTATTTTGTATGATTTAACGTAAGATTGATTTTTTGTTGGTAAAATAATATTAATAGTATATATATTTCCTATAGAAGAGAGGTATTAATAATATGATAATTTCTATAAGTTTCAGAAATAACAAATTAAAAATAGTAAAAGGAAGAAATAAGCTCCAAATATCTCCTGTACCTTTAGACGAAGATAATTGTGTTGATATAAATGCTCTTATAGATGCATTGGAAGAAGAAGGATTTAACAAAAAAGAAATAAAGAATTGTATGTCTGAAATTATTGATAGTTTAATTAATTCAAAAAAATACAAGCTTATAAAAATTAATAGAAACGTTTTTAATTCGTTGTTTTCCCTACTCCCTAAAAACATCATCTTCCGGAATCCACAAGAACCTGATGTTTGCAAACGTCTCGTCCGAAGATTCATATTCATATTTACAATAATACCATACAGTACCTTCATGAAGATACGAGGCGTAGAGTAAAACACCGGCATCCTTTTTCATCAATAAACTCTTACCGGAATAATCCTTTTTTTCCTGTTCGCCGCCGATTTGTAAATACGGATACGTATCGTGCTTAATTTTGGCCCCTTCATACAGGTACACACATTCTTTACCCTGCACAAAAACCTTATCTCCTGCTTTGGGTTCGGCTCCTCTGGTGCAAAATATAATTTTAGGATTTTTTATATCCACTAAAGCGTCGGTGGAAAACAGCGTATTAACCTTTTTAATTTCCAACACTACTTCTTTCTGTTCAATTAAATATTTCTCAGTGTCGTGTGTTAAATAATATTCTTCCATTGCATACAAAATAACTCTGTTGTCTTCAATCTTATACTTTCCCTTTATCCGTTCACCGCTGTCAATCGCGCCGTATTTGAATATATCATCCATAAAAAATACCAGCACAAAAAAACCATTGATATGCGGTTGCCAAATTGTGGAGCACAATAATTCTTTTGTAACGCTGCCGAATCCTTTATAGTTTATGCTGCGCTGATGCCAGCTGTAACCGTCGCGCGGACCTTCGGAGAATGTGGATAATAACCGTTTATACTTATAATCTTCAATATTTTCTTTTCCAATTATTATTTTTTCCTTGTGCACATAACACCGATATCCGCCTTCAATTTCAATCTGGTATTCATTGCCCGCTTCCGCAATTACCGACACCTCTGTGGAATGGGGAAGATATATTGTCTCAGTCGTATATTCTTGGCCGTCTTGACTTTTTTTCTGTATCTGGACACTAATTTGAGTAATTGTGATACCTTGTTCGGTAAACTCCGATTGTCCTTCACCATCTGTGTTATTGTTTTCTTGAGAATGTAACATATTGTTATTACTCGTAATGGTGAAAATTGTAGAAAAAATTAAGATAAGGAATAACAATTTTTTAGGATACATGGCCTTTTCTTAATGTAACAGATTGTGTTAAGCAGGATCAAGAGGACATTTTTAATTTGCTTATAATCCTCTTTACCAAACAATACTATTAGCCTGCTATACCTGAAGATTTTACATTGGCGAAATTTATGCAATTAGCCGGAGACCAATATATAAAAACTATGCTGTTGTTCTTTGCTGCGAATACAGTCAAAGATAACATGTTATATTAACTACGGATTTCCGCGGATGGGTATCTGTTTTATCAGCTGGCGTCTGAGTAATCCGTAGTAATGTTTTTCTCAGATTATAAAATACCGGTCGCCACACACAGCGCTTTGTTTAACTCATTAATTTTTTTAGTGTTTAATTTTCCGATAAAATTGGTCAGTTTGTTTTTCGGCAGACTTATAAGTTCGTCGCAGGCGATACAGCTGGAATGTTTTAATCCTTCTTCCGTACCTATTTTTACCTGAGTGGAAAGGCCTGTAAAGTTTGAATAAACAGGAGCACAGATCACAGTTGAAAATTTTGAGTCGATTAAGACCTGCCTGCTTACTATACAGAAAATCCTGCTTTTTTTGGGATCACGTTTTGATCCTTTATAGACACGATAAAGCTCACCTCGATTCACATTTCCACCTGGTAACTTAATGTGTCGCCTGCTTCTGTATTAAGGTAAGCTGCATTTTTATTAATTAATTCCATATCCTTCAAATCTCTGGACTCTCTGTTTTTGTGAGAGATAAATTCTTTTAGAGCTTGTTCAATTACTTGTGAACGATTTCCGTAATCTTTTGCCATTTTATCGATTGCTTTAAGCAGGTATTCCGATAGTGTTATAGAAGTCTTCACTTTCATACTACTATTATACTACCAACCGGATTTAAAATCAAGGTGGCATGAATTATATGAACCAGGAATTATGCAGGTTTTCAAGGTGTATTTCGTACTGTATATGTTTGAATCCGCGTAATCCGTAGTTTATCCCCCCTACCACCCACAATCCCCCGTACACACCACCGTCAATCCTTCACTAAACATGTCCGCGCATTCATTATCAGGATCGAACACTATCCTGCCGGTCCTGTCGATATAATAGTAGTTTTGATTGTCCGTGCTTACCAGGGCCAGGCCGTCCGAAAAGGTATATGCGCGTTGATACGTGTTTTCGATGACAATGCTGCCGGTCCTGTCGATGAATCCCCACAAATCGTCTTTCATTACCGCGGCCAGGCCTTCGGAAAAAGCGAACGCCATTTCAAACTGCGGCGTTATTGCTATGTTTCCGGTCTTGTCCATATAGCCCCATGTGCAGGGTGTCTGGGAGTATGTGGGAGCGGTGAATCCGGTTATGATGATGAAAGCCGCGAATGACGCGATAATCTTTTTCATGATAAGCGCCTCCTTTACATGAGATATAACATACCACAGAAGTGCGGTTTTGTAATTCATACTTTGGTCTGAAATAAAGTATTATGCGCGCGAATCCACCTAATCCGTAGTTTGTATTTTGTTTTGAAAGACCAGTGGAGGTAAAAAAACTGCGGATTTCGAGGAAATAATTAAAAGCCTCCCTTTAGAGAGAGGCTTTTAATAGTATATCTTATCTAAGTATCTATACTTAACCCTTTACATAGGGGAACTCCTGAAATCAAAGTCCTTCAAAAATCAGTGCCCGGCTATTGTTGGCGTCAATCATGATGATCCGCGTTTCGTCTATAACACATACACCGCACGGCCGGTTGATGGCGCTTTGGGTACAGCCGGTTGCATTTGTGGTAAAAGTTGCCTGTCCCAATACCGCATCGGCTGAGGCGCCGTTGGCTGTCGGTATGGTATTGAAGATCAGGACGCGGTGATTGTCAAGGTCGGTAACAAACAGTTGATTTGAAACCGAGCTTGCGGTAAAGTTCCACTGTCGTCTGAATTTATGTGCCGCCGTTCCGTTTCCATTACTTGTAAAGTCCGACTGTCCCACTACCACATCGGCTGCCTGTCCGTTTCCGGTAGGGAATGTGTTCCAGATGAGAATTCGGTTGTTTCCCGCGTCGGAAACGATCACCCTTGTACCGTCACTCCACACATCCGTCGGATTATTCAGAGTTGTAGCGGAAGTGCCGGCTCCATTCGACGTAAAATCCGTCTGCCCAAGAACAATATCCGCCGATACACCATTTGATGTCGGGATAGAGTTGAAAATCAAAACACGGTTGTTCAGGGAATCAGCTATAAGAAGTTTGTCCGTGGTAATAAAGGCTGATTCCATGCCGTTGAGTTTTGTTGCGGACAAGCCCGCACTGCTCGATGTGAAATCGGTCTGGCCAACCACGACATCTGCGGCAGCGCCCGAAGAGGTTGGAATCGTATTATATATAAGAACCCTGTTATTATTATAATCAACGATCATTAATTTGGTACCGTTTGTGCTCACACTCTCAGGTCCATGGATTACGGTACTTGATGTGCCTGCCGTGTTGCTTGTAAGGTTCGGCTGACCGAACACAACACTGGCGTTTTGCTTATTGGTAAAGCTTATCTTTACGGTGTAAAAGACAATGGAGAGTTGCGTTGCAGAAGAGTTGTCATTTCCTGCCAGGTCGGTGCACACACTTCCTGGTATATCAACGGTAACCGTACCTTCGTTAGTGGGAGTAATATTCATGGTAAATACTATATTATCTGTCGTATCTAACGCACTTGTAGAGCCGTTCCCTATTGTAATATCTCCAAATTCAAATCCTGTTACTTCTTCACTGAAAGTAATTGTAATCGGAACAGGTGATACATTTGTCGGCTTATTGGCTGCTGAGGAGATAACAACCGTAGGATCAGTAATATCATAATGAATTGTTAACATATTTGATGAGCAGTTAATTGCTGAATCATCTAAAGCATTACATACATCCTCCGGAACCTGAATTGTAATCGTATTATCAGATGGGGTTATGTCTAATGTAAATGTTATATTATCCCCTGTGAATAGATTTGAACCCGTCCAATTGGTAATATTTATATCTGCCATGTCGTCAAATCCTGTTACCGCTTCTGTAAATGTAATTGTTACAGGTATTGGGCTGGTTTTTGTATACTGGGAAGAAGTGCTTACAGTAACCCCCGGAGCATTTGGATTACAAGTAATTGAATATTGGACTGCTGCCGTATTTGGATTGAGTGCGGCATCCGTTGCTGCACCTGCCGCAACATCGATTGTTACCGGTCCGGCCGCGGCTGGGGTAATCACTGCCGTGAATATAATATTATTTGCAGTTTGAAAAGTGCCCGCGGTACCATTTACTACAGTTATATCTTCAAGCGCAAAACCGGTAACTTCTTCACTAAAAGTGAATGTTGCGGTAAAAGGTGTTGCGGTAAATGTAAGTTTATCAGAGGTAATTACTATACTTGGTGATGTGGTGTCATCACCGCCTCCGCCATCTCCTCCTCCGCCTGCCAAGGAACAGTTAAACGGGAGCGCAAAAACTACTATTGATATGAGAACAAAGAAGTTTACCAATTTTAATTTACGATTTATTGAATAAGGTGCATGTATAATAGTCATAGTTACACCTCCGTATACACCATTATTTCATGCTACTATAAATATATTACAATTAATATTAAAAACAACTAATATACGATATTTTTTATCGATTTAGCGATATTTGTATACTGACAAATAAGAGACTTAGATACTATTACCGGAAGTTTTTACACACTGAATACGCGTGCAATTAAAAATGCTTATTTAGCTCGACTAATAATTCCTGTTCTGCCGGATAATACTCGGATGGGGAAAGAGCTCTTGTTGTATGTGTTTCATTTATCCAGGCCGGAGAATAACTGCCTGAAACTGTGGTCTCGGATGCTGCCGTAATAACTATCGTCATTATGGCAATTTTAGAGACTTTATAATCATCAAATTCCGGTGATTAATATTCACTGGTTGATATAGTAGAGCAGCTTATGAGAGTAAATAATAAGCTTAAGACAAGAATGAGGGGGAATTTGAGAATATTTGTTGTTTCATTAAGAACAAATCTTCTCTTGACAATCTGCATATATATAGAACATAATTGCGCATTCTTAAAAAAGTACCGACAGTCACACTTATCAAAAAGGAGAAAGCCATGAATAGATACTTTCATTTATTCATCTTCTTCATAGGAGCTATTTTACTTTTCCTGATTTCTTGCAGTAATCCTGCGGTATATGATAACGAACATACAAATATTAATAGTTCGAACGCGAGTGCTAAAAGTATAACCTATGTGGAAGGTGACCACATTTGGATGGAGGCCGAAGCGGGAGCGGAACATAATCCTATAATCGTTAAAAGCGATCAGACCGCATCCGGTCAAATTTATCTGGCGTCGTGGAGTACCGATACTTCTTTGGACTCGGCGCCGTCAAACGGAAACATAATTTATAATTTCAATGCCGCCCAGGCCGGCAGTTACCGCCTCTGGGCCAGGGTAAAAACTCCCGATTCCAGTTCCAATTCGTACTGGATTAAAATGAACTCCGGAAGCTGGACGGTTTGGGAAGATATTACCGTGTTGCAGGATGATCCCTGGCATTGGGTAAGCTTTGGTACCACCTTTAATCTGGCGGCGGGTGATAATGAGCTGGTAATAGCCTACAGAGAATCCGGCACCCAGATTGATAAAGTTCTTATTACCGGGAATTTGTCATACATACCTTCAAGCACGGGCGCGGAAATTCCTTTACCTTCCGGTTCGGTAGCGGCGTATTCCGACGTTGTGGAACGCTGCGGCAGGCTTCAGGTTATCGGCACCCGTCTTTGCGATCAGAACGGGAATCCCGTGCAGTTAAAGGGCTTAAGCACGCACGGAATTCAGTGGTTTCCCGTTTATAAAGATCATACTATTCCCAATCTGGTTAACTCGTGGGGCATAGACATTATCAGAATCGCCATGTACGTCGAGGACTGGTATGAAGGTGATGATTTCTGGAACGGTTATCTGGCGCATCCCGACGAGATGAAGCAATGGACGATCGATCTGGTTAACGACGCCATAGAAGCGGGTATTTATGTGATAATCGACTGGCACATCCATAATGATCCTTCCAATTTTACCCAGCAGGCGCGGGCGTTCTTTAACGAGATGTCCGCCTTATACGCCTCGTATCCCAACGTGATGTATGAAATCTGTAATGAAATCATAGGCGGCGTAAGCTGGTCTACCGTAAAAGCATACGCCGAAGCGGTGATACCCGAAATAAGAGCCAACGATCCGGATAATATCATCATCATCGGAACTCCCAACTGGAGTCAGTACGTGGATGAAGCGGCCGGCGATCCTGTTACCGGGTACGATAATCTGATGTACGCGCTTCATTTTTACGCCGCATCGCATCAGCAAGCGTATGTGGACAGAGCCAAAGACGCGCTTTTTGGCACCAACACAATGGGCAATAATCCCAATGGCAACCAAATAGCCCTTATCGCCACGGAATGGGGCACGTGCGATTACGATGCCACTCGTCTTGATCTGGCATGGGCCGAGATCTGGATTGATTTTTTGGATGAGAACTTAATAAGCTGGTGCAACTGGTCGTTCAGCAGCAAGGATGAGGCCTCTTCGATTTTAAAACCGTCCGTGGATACTATCGGGCCATGGTATGAGACCGGTTCTCCCCATCCTCACACCGACGGCTGTGATTACACGGAGTCCGGGCTGTGGGTAAAGGAGCGAGCGGCCAGGGAGCCGCAACAAGTTTTTCAATTGGGTGATGTTACTCACGACGGTGTGATTAACATTGTTGATGCTCTGCTTGTGTCGCAATACTATGTGGGATATGATATAAAAGTATACTTTGATCCAACATTAGCGGATGTGAATAAGGATGGCGCCATCGATAATGTGGACGCCCTGCTTATAGCACAATATTACAGCGGCATCATCGATTCTTTTTAGATATCTTTAACCGGGCGGGTTATATGCCCGCCCGGTTTATTAAGAGGATAAACTTTACCTTTATCTGATATTGTCAAAGATATAAAATCTGTAATTCTCATCGTAATAATTGTTATAGCTGAACCCTACAATAACAGACCCGTCCGGGCTCAAGCAGTAACGGCAATAATCACTGTTGAAAGGAAAGGAGATATCTCTCACCTTGCTGTAGTCTGTTCCGTCCGCGTTCCAAACCATCAGAGTGTCGTTATCACGGCTCATTATGTAAATATACTGGCCGTCATGACTAAAAAGCGGATACTTGCAATACGCGCCGGTACTCCAGCTTCCCTTGTAAATAAGCTCTCCGCCCGAGATCTCAAGGTCATAGATGTAATACATTTTATTAAAATCATCGGGAATAATATCGGTATCGGTACAGTTTGTGGCGATGCGTGTTCCGGAAGGATCCATGTCAAAAAAGCTTATGAATGTGTCCGTATGGGTATACGGTACAATCTGGGTCAGTGAATTGGCGCCCACTGCATAGACATTCATTTCTCCGGTGCTTTGTCCTCTTGCACCAATAGCTAACCGTCCTGCTTCGTAATCCATGAATCTTCCGTCGTCTGAATTTCCTCCTGCCATAACCGGCGCGATCACTGTGGAGCCGTTTATTGAAGATATAACGCAGACACAATGGTCTGATGGCCAGTCGCTGTCCTGGTAACAAATAATCAGGCTTGAACGCTCCGGAATAGTGACAATTTCATAGCTTGCTTCATAATTGTTTCCCGGCCGCAGGGGAATGGTGAAAGCAGCCGCGGTAAGGGTATCTTCATCGATATTCACATTAAACTCAATGTCAATGCGTATTTCCGGCTGGTTTGTTTCTCCTGAATCAATAGAACTCAACTCCGGGATGAGGGGCGGTTCGGTGGTGAATGAGATTACATTGGTTGTGTATTCTCCTGAAGTATTTTTTGCCACAACTTTCCAATAGTACGTGGTACTGTATGCAAGCGGAACTTGGAATTCGTCTTCGATTAAATCCTGGGCAAGCAACGTTGACCCGTCTGTTGTATCAAAATACAGATCACAGGAATCCGTATTGGAGCTGTATCTCCAGACCAACTTTATGGTTGTCCATACATCTACTCTGCCGTCACTAGGATACATAAAGGATTCATACACTTTTGGAGGCTCAAGAGCGAATCCGGTTGCACTCAAACTGCCGCTTGTCTCACTTGAATCTTCCAGATTCGTACATACCCAGTTGTCATCACCGATAACGATCCGATAGTCGGTATCGGACTCAAAAAAGAACTCTTCGGCGTCTGCGCCGTCAAGCAGGGGATACAGCAGGCTGTTTTTTTGTATCCATACATTGTACGTTCCCGATGCTATTTCCCAATTATTAGATTTAGAGCCTGAAAGCATATAGGGAGATGTAAACAGAGTGACTCTGGAATTATGATCGTTTGCCCATATTCCGGCATGAACACGGATTGTGAAAGAATTTTCATTGGATATATTCACGCGGGCGGGAATCGGACAGGGATTGTCCGGGTACTCCTGCATGGCTCCCGATTCGGTGATAGTCGAATCCGTTAACGTCCAGACAAATTCATTAGCACCATTAATATCTATTGTAATACTATACTCAAATCCATCTGCCAAATCAAAAACATTTGTATTGCCGCTGCGGATGAATTCATAATCCGATTCACCGATACGAATCCAGATTTCATAATCTCTGGATGCTATGGTTTCCTCAGAGGTTTCAGACATAGTTGTTACGGTTCCTGAATTCCATTCCGCTGTTCTTGAATCTTTATCATCAGACCATGCCCCAAACTGAGGGAAAAATCGTTGGAGATGTTGTTATAAACAGTTAAAGTGGTTGTAGAATCACCAGGCTCATGGGAACCCGGCATTGTACAACTCGCAAAAATTAATACAAGCGAAACAATAAAAAGCAAACATACGAATGATGAAATAAACTGTTTTTTCATGTACTTCTCCTTAAAAGCTTAATTA
>CAZEPL010000064.1:0-22624 GCA_964514135.1 uncultured Spirochaetaceae bacterium
AGAATAAATATTTTACTAACTTAATATATTTTGAGTTTTGCAATTTCCTCAATAAAAACAAAACAACTGATTTTTTTAAGAACATAATAACATCTCCTATTATATATATAGGAAAATACTAATATACCAAAGGATTGACAACAGAAATGATGAGTTATTTAAAGAACGGTAGGCAGATGTTTGCTGCATATATTTTTAAAATAGTTGGTTTACATTCTTTGTTTTATCCATTTGAAAGCTTTTCTATAATTGAATCCTTTCATACCGTCTTCAAAGAGTAAATCGGCTGTGGCAAAGGCAGGGGCCAGAGGTTTTTCCGTAACGGATGGAATGGCTATACAATGCATAAATGCTCTCTTAGCGGCTTCCACACCGTACTTTGAATCTTCTATTACGACGCAGTTATGCGGATTTACCCCCAGTTTTTTTGCGGCGGCTAAAAACAAGTCGGGTTCCGGTTTGCTTTTCCCTATAGTGTCTGCCGACAGCATAACTTTGAAATACTGTTTGATATCTAATAACGTTGTCAGTTTAGCCAGAACTTCGGGAGAGGAACCTGTAGCCATGGCCAGCGGCAGTTGTTTTGTGGAAAGTTTTTTGATAAGCTTAAGCATACGGTTAAAGACCTGAGTGTTTGCCAGAGCTAATTTTAAATAGAGTTTGGTTTTAATTGTGGTCATTTCCTCGATTGTGGCGGGCAGATTGTATATGCTTATTATCTTGGCCATCATAGCCCGGTTTCCCATTCCGATATATTCTTTTTTCATGTCTTTGCTAAAATAAATTCCGTAATGCCGGAGCAGCAGTCTATCGGCTTCATGGTAGTTGTCTTCGCTGTCGATCACCGTACCGTCTAGATCGAACAGGACAGCCTTGATGGGATAGCGGGGAATAACCTCTGTTCTCTTTGAAATTTCTATTGTATTGCCTTCGGGATCCTTTATTTCCAGTTCTCTGTAACCATCGCCTGTAGTTCTGGGGCCTTTTAGAATTACAATTCCCGCAGCCTGTAATCGTGCGGCCTCCTTATCAACATCTTGCACTTCCAGGGACAGGTGAAAACTGTTGCCGTGAGATTTGTTCTTAGCTTTGTGCAGCAGTTCCAGAGACATGTTGGACTTTTTTAAGAACACAGTTTTTAAACCCGGCGTATTGCGGCTTATATACTTGTACTCCTCTTTAAAACCCAATACCCTTGTATAGAAGAGCTGCATAGTATATAAATCACTCACCTCGATACCGATATGCGATAGCTTCATGAGTCGTTCCCTTTTTTCTTGAGAGGTAGCCGGACATTTTGTTTTTCCTTCTTCTTATTGGTGTCCGCTTTATTATCGCTGACAGTATCTGCGATCTCATTCTTGATTATATTCAGTTCTTTGAACAAGCGGCCCACATTCTTTAAAATTTTGGGCAGATCTTTGGGTGAGATGAGAAAAAGTATGAATAAAATAAGCAGTATTTCTCCAAGGCCGATTCCGAACATAAGCTACTTCCCCCAACCTAAGAGTTTAGCCACACCAATAGCTATGAGATAGAGACCAAGCATAGGAACAGCTAAGAGAATTTGAGAGATAACATCGGGAGGTGTGAGGATAGCGGCTATAATAAAAATAACTATTGTAAAATGCTTAAAGTATTTTACAAGAGCGCTTATGGTGAGTATGTTGAATTTAAGCAGCATTAAAATAACAAGGGGAAATTCAAAGCACACACCAAAAGCAATAAGGAACTGGAAAAAGAAGGTTATAAACTTGTGATATGAAATAAGTCTTGTCACATTTGTCGGAGAAAAAATATCGGATTTTAAAAAATCGATGGCCAAAGGCAGCACCAATCTATAGGCAAACAATACACCGCCAATAAAAAGTATAAAAGTACTTACCAGGAAGGCTATCATTATTATTTTTTCTTTGCTTTTAAGCGCCGGGAAAATAAATAATGTTGTTTCAACCAAGAGAACGGGTAGAGAGAGGAATATTCCTATAGTAATGCTTGCTGATACAATAGTGAAAAATCCTTCTGTTACCTCAAGTATAAGCAGCTCGTCTTTTATAACTTCGTAGACAAATGAAAAAAGACGGGGATAAAAAAGAAAGCTTAGAATAGAACAAAATACTACAGATACTACTACAATTAAAAGTCTTCTGCGTAGTTCATATACATGATCCCAAAAGGGCATTTTTTGTTGTCTTGCCATATGTGCTTATAAATTAACAGTAATGATCGAAATGCTTATTTTTCGGTATCTTTTTTGTCCTCGTCGTCCTTGTCCTTTAAGCCTTTTTTAAATTCTTTGAGTCCTATGCCTAAGGAACGGGCGATTTTAGGAATTCGAGTGGCACCAAACAGCAGCAGCAATAGTGCCAGAATCAATATTAATTCAACGGGGCCAATCATCTGCTTCAGCCTCCTTAGTTAAAAATTCCTGTTAAAGCGTACTTGTTCTATGCTATCACAGGCTTTATTCTTATGCAATGCGGTATACTCTTTGCATTATATTTCATTGCATTACTTAAAGATTTGTTGTTATATTCACATAAAAAGGATATAAGTATGATTGACTGGCTTTTTGCTTGGATAAAAGCTCATAAGCTGTTTGTTATCGGTATAACCATTTTTTCGTTAATACTCTTGGCGTTCTCTGTTTTTATGATTCCTGTTTTTATTGTGAACCTTCCCCGAGACTATTTTAAAAAACCCAAAAAACAATCGCGGCCTTCCTTTTTAAATCCCACTGTGTATATTGTTTTGCTTGTATTTAAAAATATTTTAGGAGTTGTTTTAATGTTGCTGGGGCTAATTATGCTGGTGCTTCCGGGGCAGGGAATAATAACTCTGCTTATTGGATTGATGATAATAGATTTTCCCGGTGAACGTAAACTCCTTATTTATATATTAAGAAAAACAAATGCGGTAAAGGTCATGAACTGGCTGCGTGAAAAGAACAACAAACCTCCGTTTGAACTGCCTTAATAATCCGTGAGCTTCATTATTATGATGAATAATATATTGGTGTTGCTCTTGTACGTTATAAATGTTGTCGGATATACTTGGTTTGAAGGAGGCGAATTATGAGTAAAAAAAGTAACCAGGCCAAAGTCCTTCTTAATCCGGCCACGGGAGAGGTTGTAGCTTCTCTTGCGCAGCAGTCAGAAAAGGATCTGCTGCGTGCTGTGGCCCAAGCACGCGCTGCTCAAAAGCGTTGGCGCGCAAAGAGTGTGCGAGAACGCTGCCGCTTTATTAACAACATGCGAAGGCAGGTAACACGGCACGCCGAACACTATACAGGGGTTATCAGCAGTTGTACCGGGAAAACAAAAATCGATGCACTGAGTACGGAAATCATTCCCGCTTTGATGGCTGCTGAGTATTATGCGCGTAAGGCGCCAAAGTTTTTAAAACCCCGGCGTATACACGGAGGGCCGCCACTTTTTTTCTATAAAAAGTCACTTCTTTACCGGGTACCCTATGGTGTTGTCGGAGTAATCAGCCCCTGGAACTATCCTTTCGGAATTCCCTTTCATGAAGTAATTATAGCGCTGCTTTCAGGCAATGCGGTAATTCTTAAAGTGGCTACCCAGGTACAGCCTGTCGGTGATTTGTTTAAGGCGATGTGCCGCAAAGCGGGATTACCCAAAGGCCTGTTTTATCACTGTCTGCTGCCGGGTAAAAAGACGGTTGCAGCACTCCTCAAAGCGGGTATTAACAAGCTGTTTTTTACAGGTTCTGCTGCCGTCGGTAAAGCACTCATGCAGCAGGCGGCATGCTATCTTGTTCCCGTATGCTTGGAGCTGGGCGGAAACAATCCAATGATTATTCTAAAAGATGCTCCGCTCTTTCGTGCAGCCTGCTGTGCTGTCTGGGCCGGAATGTCGAACTGCGGCCAATCCTGCGGCAGAGCGCAGAGAATATATGTTGTGGACGAGGTATATGAGAGGTTTAAACAGGTTTTATGTCAAAGAGTAGAAAAACTTACTCAAGGGTATGCGGAGGATTCCAGATATGATATCGGCTCACTCACGACGCAGAAGCAATATGTGGAAGTGAAACGTCAAGTAGCAGAAGCTGTTAATCAGGGAGCACGGATTATTGTCTCTGCTCCGGCAGTGTCAGCCGAACAAGGTTTATTTTTTCCACCGCTTGTGCTTGAAACGGCAGATGCGGAACTGTCAATTCTGAAGCAAGAAGTATTTGGCCCTGTACTCATTCTGGTCAGAGTAAAAAATGAAAAACAAGCCGTAGCGCTCGCCAATGCCACGGACACAGGATTGACCGCCTCTGTGTGGTCAAGAAATAAACAGTATGCTCATCGGACCGCCCTGCAACTGGAAACTGGATCTGTCACTGCCAATGATCATCTTATGAGTCATGCCATGGCCCAAACACCATGGGGCGGATTTAAACAATCAGGTATCGGCCGTACCCATGCCCAATTGGGATTTGAAGAGATGACTCAGGCCAAGGTAATCGTGCATGACCGTTTATCTCTGCTGCCCAAAAGCTTTTGGTGGCATCCTCATAATAACAAGGTATATGTGGGACTGGTCGGGCTTATGCATGCTCTTTTCGGATTAACTCTCATACAGCGGCTGAAAGGGTTAGGCAGGTTTATTAAACTGGCTTTACGCAGTTTGTCCGGCGAATAGGTATAATAAGTAATTAAAAATGAGGCTGTCTGATAATAAGAGACAGCCTCTTTGCCTATGAGTGTAGATTACTTAATACGTATTAACCGATTGCATCACTTCCTGTATCTCCTGTACGGATTCTGATACACTCAGGAAGATCTAAAATAAATATCTTACCGTCTCCGATCTTACCGGTTCTGGCACCTTTGATTATCGCGTCTATTGTGGGTTTTACAAAACCTTCGTTTACGGCAATCTCTATTCTTACCTTCTTTAAAAGGTTAATTTCGTGGACAATCCCACGGTAGGTTTCAGTATAACCCTTCTGCTGACCAGCGCCCAGGGCATTACTGACGGTCATCTTAAAAACTTCTGCCTTAAAAAGTTCATGCTTAACATCAGGTAATTTATGTGGCTGTATTAATGCTACTATTAATTTCATATGGTTCCCTCCTATTCTGTTAAGAAAATCTCAAAACCCGGGTAGGATTCCATTCCGTGTTCTTCGATATCCAACCCTTTTAACTCCTCATCGCGTGATACACGCAATCCCCTGGTTTTATCTATAAGCTTAAATACAGTTCCCATAACAAGGATGGCGAAGCCAGCAACAGTGACAACTCCTAAAGCCTGTACACCAAGCTGGGTGAAACCGTTGCCTTCTATTAAACCGCCAAACTTGAGTCCCATAGACTTTAGGCCAAAGATACCAACAGCCATTGTGCCCCAGACTCCATTAAAGCCATGAACTGCAACAGCACCCACCGGGTCGTCAATCCCCCAGCGCTCAAGAAGGAAGACACCGGCGACAACTAACATACCTCCAATTGCTCCAATGGCAAGCGCGCTTAAAGGATCTACGAAAGCACAGGGAGCGGTAATTGCCACAAGACCTCCGAGAAAACCATTCATGGTCATGGAAGCATCAGGTTTTCCAAAAATGAACCAGACAACTGCCATTGCTGTTATACCTCCGGCAGCTGCGGCGATATTAGTATTAAGAGCAACCATAGCTATAAGACTGCCATCACCGACTCCCAAGGTGCTTCCGGCGTTGAAACCAAACCAGCCAAACCAGAGTATGAAAATGCCCAATGCCGCAATGGGTATGTTATGACCAGCAAGAACATTAGAACTCTTGTCTGGATTAAGCTTGCCCAGGCGTGGACCGAGTATTTTAGCTCCGATAAGTGCTATGGCACCACCGGTGAGGTGTACCACGGTTGAACCTGCAAAATCGCTAAAACCAAGATCCATTAACCAACCTTCACCCCAAATCCAGTGACCGATTATTGGATAAACCAAGGCGCTTACGATAATTGTATATATAAGGTAGGCCTTGAACTTAGTTCGTTCTGCCATGGCTCCGGCGACAATTGTTGCAGCCGCTCCGGCAAAGGCGATCTGGAAGAGGAGGAAAGCAAAGTCCGGGACACCGGAGGGATTATTGGCATTAAACATGGCGAAACCATTTAGACCGATAAAGTCGCTACCGGTTCCGAACATAAAGGCGTATCCTACTAAAAAGAACATGACAGATGCAAAAGCAAAGTCTATAAAATTTTTCATGAGGATATTGATGGTGTTTTTTGCGCGTATAAAGCCGGCTTCCACCATTCCAAAACCGGCCTGCATAAAGAAGACAAAAAATGCAGCTATTAAGACCCACACTGTATCCATGCCTTTTATTAATGTTTCAATCATAGTTTACCTCCAATAAAGTGCTACGTATGCGTAATATTACGCAATTATTGTGCCAGAATATGGTATGAGGGGTGGATATGTATGAAAATACCGCTATAATGCCTAAATACTGTAATATTTCTCTTTATATAGCATATTTTTTAAGTTTATAGATTATAATTATGCACTAATAATAGTCATCAATGGGAATTTAAATATAAATATGAATAAATCTTGTGCATTATTGAATTAATTAGTATATTTATATCTATGGAGATCATTGACAAACTAAAATTGCTTGAAGAAATTCTTGCTAAAATCAATTCATCGGTTTCACCTGATGAAGTTCTTAACTATCTGATAGACAGGTGCATAGAGTTAACCGAAGCCCTTACAGGCAGTATCATGCTTATTAATCCAGAGACAGATGTTCTGGAAATAAAGACCTACAGGGGACTACAGCCGGAGAAGGTTGCGCTGACCAATCTTAGAGTGGGTGAAGGTGTTACTGGTCATGTAGCACAAACCGGAAAGCCACTTTTAATTAAGAATACTGATGAAGTGAGTTACTATATACGGATACGGGATGACCTGAAATCTGAACTGGCTGTACCCTTGAAACTTGGAAACAGGACTGTCGGGGTTATTAGTGTGGATAGCAATAAGAGGTCGAATTTTTCAGAAGAGCACCTGGATATACTGCAAACCATAGCTAACTTTGCCGTACAGGTATTACAAAAAGCAAATCTTATTGCGGATTTAAAGGATAAAATAGCAAAGCAGAATCTTTTACTGGAAATTGCCGGCATACTGGAGAAGAGTATCGAATTATCCACGACTTTCGAGAAAATTATGGAGCTGGTTTCTCAGAATATACATATATCAAGGGGAATGCTTGTATTACTAAAAAAGGATGAGCGCTTAAAGGTTTATACCGGATATAGGCTTAGCAAGGAAGCTGTAAGAAGGGGAATTTACCAGATAGGTGAGGGAATAATTGGAAAAGTATTCAAGTATGGGCAGTATATAGCTCTTAAGGATATTTCACAGAATAAGGACTTTTTAAACAAAATGAGGATCTGGAGAGGTAAGGGAGAGAGGTATTCATTTTTTGCCGTACCTATTAAATATGAGAATAGAACAGTAGGTGTATTCAGTATCGAAAAGAAATATTCTTCTGAAGAGGATTTTAACGCTACTTTGGAGGTTATAATCCTTATTGCAACTCTTGTTTCTAATAGAGTCCATAGCTATCTAAAATCTCAGAGGGAACGGAATAAGATATTAAAGAAAACACAGGAATTGAGGGACAGACTCGAGGAAAAGCAAAGAGGTCTATTATTCATTGGAAAGAGTAAAAAGATTCTTGAAGTAATGGATATGGTAAATGTCATTGCCGATACCGAGGCCACAGTGTTGATTACAGGATCAACCGGAACAGGAAAGGAGATACTATCTCGTCTCATCCATAACAAGAGTCGGAGGTGGGAAGAACCCTTTATAAGTATTAATTGTGCGGCAATACCTGAAAACCTGCTAGAATCTGAACTATTCGGATACAAAAAGGGTTCTTTTACCGGTGCAGTGAAGGATAAGAAGGGTAAGTTTGCTCTTGCGGAGGGAGGAAGTATATTCCTGGATGAGATTGGAGACCTCAGTCTGAATTTGCAAGCAAAGTTGCTAAGGGTGCTTCAGGAGAAGATTATAGAACCCTTAGGAAGTGAGAAGAGCATAAATATAGATGTGAGAATAATATCAGCTACAAACAAAAATCTATCGGAGCTTGTTAAAAATAAACTTTTTCGTGAAGATCTTTTTTACCGCCTCAATGTGATTAATCTTGAATTACCCTCGCTCGCTGAACGCAAGGATGATATACCATTATTTATAGATCATTTCATTAGAGCTTTTAATGAAAAGTATAATAAAAACATTCAAGATGTTACACAGGAATGTCTTGAGCTGTTGATTAATAATAACTGGCCCGGAAATATCCGTGAACTTCAGAATGTGATTGAAAGAGCAGTACTGCTTTGTCATTCCAATGTTGTGGATATTAAAAACCTGCCTTCAGAGTTAAGATCAGAGATTCAGGTTAATGAGAATCAGGAACCATTTAAAAGGCTGTTGGAACGAGAGTTGAGTAATCTGGAACAGGGGGATGTATATAAGAAGATTATTCAGCGTGTGGAAAAGTATTTAATTGATTATGCACTTATTCGCTTCAATAATAAGCAAATAGATGCAGCCAAATACTTGGGTATCCATAGAAACAGCCTTTATAATAAGATAAACTCTTTTAAACTTTGAAAATCTGATATAATTACCTTGAAATGCCTTCTTTATAGTGATATATTCTTGTTCAATTATGGATAAAAGATTTTTATTAAACCTACTACTTACTCTTCTAGGACTCCTATCAGGAAAAGGAGCGCCCGGAGTGTGTAGGAGGATAGAGATCATATCCTAACTTTTTAGCAATTGTAAACCTACAAGCCATGGGTGCTCACCCATGGCTTTTTTTTTGCCATGGAACATAGAGTTAAAACCATGGCATTTTTTTTAGGAAGGAGGAAAGCAGAATGGGGCTATCCGGACAAGCGGTTTCATATAACGAGAGTATATGCAATGAACAAACCATATTTTTTGATTTTTAAGATTAGATAACGGTAATTACAAGGAGATAACAATGCATAAAAATATAATAATTTTTGACACAACTTTGCGGGACGGCGAACAAGTGCCTGGTGCCAAACTGGGCTGCACAGAAAAGCTGATTATTGCAGAGCAGCTGGTTCGTCTCGGTGTAGATGTCATAGAAGCCGGTTTTCCCGCTTCCTCTCCGGGTGATCAGGAAGCGGTGACACAAATAGCTCGAAAAGTAAAGGGACCCGTGATCACCGGCTTAGCGCGTGCGGTAAAAAGTGATATCGATGCGCTTTGGCAGGCGGTGAGTCATGCGGAAAGACCGCGCATCCATATAGTGTTAGGCACATCGGATATACATGTACAGAAAAAATTTTCCGTCAATCGCGATCAATGCCTGGAAATGGGAGTTGAAGCGGTCAAATACGCAAAACGCTTTACGAAAGATGTGGAATACTCAACCGAGGATGCCTCGCGAAGTGACTTCGATTACCTCTGCCGTGTGATAGCAGCAGTGATCAAGGCAGGGGCCACCGTAATTAATATCCCCGATACGGTAGGATATGCCGTACCGGAAGAGTTCGGCAGTCTTATTTCCAGGATTAGAGAGCAGGTACCTGCCACCGATAAGGTGAGCTTAAGTGTGCACTGTCATAATGATATGGGGCTGGCCACGATTAATACCCTGGCTGCTATAAAAAACGGAGTGGATCAAGTTGAAGTAACGGTTAACGGAATAGGGGAAAGGGCAGGCAATGCAGCTCTGGAAGAAGTAGTAGCGGTTTTAAAAACGCGCGAGGATTACTATAACAGCTGCACGAATATTAATATGCGTGAAATAATACCTGCCAGCAGATTGGTAAGCCGATTAATGAATATTCCGGTACAGCCGAATAAAGCAATTGTCGGCGGCAATGCATTCAGCCATTCATCAGGGATCCATCAAGACGGCATTTTAAAAGATCGTGCTAATTATGAGATTATTGCGCCCGAAGCTGTTGGTGCACAACGACACTCATTCGTACTTACAGCCAGATCCGGTAAGCATGCTGTACGGCATCGCTTGCAGGAGCTCGGGTTTCAATTGCCCGAACAGGAATTCAGGGAATTGCACAGGAAGTTTTTGCAGATAGCGGATGCGCGCAAACAGGTTTCAGATGAGGATCTGCTGCAGCTTGTCGGAAGGTAAGTTGCTGCCGGGTCTAAAAACTGCAATAGGTTATAAAAGGCCCGGCATTTTATATTGTACACTCAAGATTTTTCTTTTATACTAAAAGCGCTGGTTTGTGTTATAAGGAGCAATAATTGTCATGGGTTTGAAAATAAAAATTACGATTGAAAACCAAAATCTGCTCGCGGAGTTTAACGATTCGGTTAAGGTTAAGATTTATGGTTTATAATCATCATGTGAGTATGTTTCTCTTAAGCGAATAATTTCTATTGGTTGAGTAAAGCAGCTGTATTCCAATAATACAGTAGTCAAAGGATGCACCGTGCGTTCCGCACGCGATTTCCAGGTATGTGAAATCTGTGCACAGTATATTTCAGTCTGTGAATCATCCGCAGGATGTGCGGCTTCTGAGGAGCTGGTATCCGAAGGGCCCATGAGTAGTGTGTACTCTTCTATTAATTGCACGTAATTTTTATACAATTTTTCTTTTTGCTTGAGATCTGTAAATTCATTACTCTCAATCTCAATTTTAATCCGATAGAGCTGTGAATTATGGAAATAATAGGTAACAGTCTCTTTAAGACCGGGCACCATTACCCAATGGCCGTAATCAAGATTATGTACTTTATGTAAAACCATGCGTGAAGACCCGATTTCCGCGTAGGTTAAATGGTCTTCCGGCACAAGGTTGATAATTTCTTCTTTAGTTTTTCCCCATAACTCGTCCAGGTTTGTGTGGACAAAGTCAACCGATGCTATGGAAGCACAGGATGCAATACTGAGCAGGCAGCAGATCCCGATACTCAATGTACGGATATGCGGTTTCATGAGAAGCTATGGTAAATCAAGCATTGAAACCTGTCAAGCCAGGCATAAAATGCTCCGTTAAATTATTGCACTAAGGTATGTTAGACAGAAGGCTAATGCGATGGCGATAAGCGGTGTGCCTATCCAGCCGAAGAGTACCAGAAAAAGTATTTTCAGATTTATTGTTTGAACACCTTTTAGTATTCCTATACCAAGCACGGCTCCGATTACAGCCTGAGAGATAGAAACCGGAACTCCTACAAAAGCAAAAAAATGCACAGTAAAACCAATAGAGAGCATGGTGATAAAAGCTGAATAAGGATCTAATGCCACTAATCTTTTCCCAACCGTAAACATGACTTTTTTGCTATAGCTGAAAACCCCTAAAGCAATACTCACACCCCCTATTAAAGCAGCAAGCCAGGGTTCAAGCAGAGAGCTTGCCACATATACTCCGGTAACATTAGCAACATTATTGGCGCCTAAGGCATAAGCGCTGTAGCAGCCGGCGCAAAAAAAACCGATCCGAATAATTTTGTCCTGGGTAAAGATGTTTACGGGCAGAGCATTAATTATTAAAGCGATTATTTTATACAAAATATATGCCGCAAGAGCTGCCATCAGCGGGGTGGTAACCCAGCAGATAAGCACCTTATCAAGGCTTAAAAAATCAATTTTTTGAGCCTTGAGTATACCGACACCCAGCAGGGCTCCTATTATGGCCTGAGAAGTTGAAGCAGGAAGTTTAACTAAATTCATACAGGTAACGGTAAGGCCAGCGGCAAGAGATGTTATGAATGCTGTGGTCAGGGTAAGATTGGTGAGTGAGCCGATTGTTGCGAAACCAGCTGCTCCCTGCAGCACACTGCCGATTATTACAAAGAACGCACAGAGGATTATAGCCTGATGGACTTTTACGGATTTGCTGGCGATGGCCGGACCGAAGATATTGGAGGAATCATTCCTGCCCAAGGCCCAGCCCATATAAATACCGCTTAGCAGTTGATAGGGGAGCATAGCAGATTAGATCCTTCTTTTTACTATGGCAATTGTCAGCTTGTCGCCCACGGCTTGAGCCAAATCTGAGATCTGAGCAATATTTTTAATAATCTGACGGAGGAGTATTTTATCGGCTTTGCTTAAGTCAGAAGCGAATACCTGACCGATGAGATCCCGCTCGATTTTATCTACTTCACTTTCATACTGGTCCACACTGTGAATCCGGTCCATGACATCCATTTTTTTATAAAACAGGCCTGCAATTGCCTCGCGAATAAGTGCGAAAGCATGCAGGTTCTTTTCCACCAGTGTTAAGAAGCCTTGTTTAAACGGAGCCGAAATCTGAATTTTTTCCAAGCACATTTCGAAACAAATTTCTTCGAACGTATTGGGAATGACATCCAATGTCTCTAAAATATTGAGGATATCCTCGCGTGATTCCGGTATCAGGGCCTTGTTGTAGAGTTCATATTCGATCTCTCTACGCAGATCATCCGCTTTGGATTCTGATTCATGAACAAGCTTAATAAGTTTGTCTTCGGCGCTGCTGTTATTCATAGTGATCATCTTTTTCATACAGGCATGAAATCGATCCCGACAGGTATCACACTCTTGCAGGTACTGTTCAATTTTTGCAATAATCGATTTTTCTTTTTTCCATAAAAAATTCAACGCTTGTACCTCTCTATCTGTCAATCGTTTAAACTCTTCTTTTCATTCGTAAAAAAACTGTGCAGACACTTAAGCATATGCTTCCAGTGGCTTCCTTTCCAATAAATTTTATCACAGCTTACACACTTTTTAAACTGTGTGTACATATTAAATATATATTTGGGAACTTTACCTTCCACTTCCTGTTTAGGTATATGCGATAGCAGAGTATTACATTTAAGGCAGCGAGTAAAGGGACGTATGCTCCCCCCCAAATCAAATCTCGTTATAATCTCTGACAGCTGATTTTTAAGATGTTTAGAGCGAATACAATAACCGTGTGTTACGGCTTTTCTTTTTAAGAGCCCCCTGTCTCTGGTAATTAGGATCCGCTGTTCGTCTTGTGAGATATGAGCGAGTTCGTAATCATTTATATTACTTTCATATTGAGTATCAAATCCCATCATACGCAATTGGACGGCAAGTGTTCCCAGATGTACATCAAGAATAAATTTGAGCTCCCTTAAAGATGCCGGTCTCACCTTTGAAATACTGCTGATATCAAAAGCTTCGAATACGGGGTAGACGCTTATGCTGTCGTTTTCCTGTAAGGAATAATCGAATCCTACTGAGCTGCCGTTTGCCAGGATTAAATCCACTTCGGTGTGGGGAATGCCCATGTTCTCAATAAGGTTTTTGACAGTATCCCCGTAAGAAAACTGTGTAGCAATCAGCTTTTTTCTATCATGTTTGGGGAGAAAGAAATTGAGCTCTTCGTAAAAGCGAATATATGCGGTAGCCATAATTGTAAAAGTTTTATTATTTCATACAGCTTATACCCTAAATCTTTTGCTTCTTTTCATTAAAAAATCAAGTAAAGAAAATTGAAGAGCATTCTCTATGAGAATAAAAAGAATAATAAGGGCCAGACAGTAGGCAAAGTAATCACCTAATAGGGTATAGGTTGTGTAGCCGCTTTCTTTATACACGGGTACCGAAGTGAGCAAATAATTCTGTTCGAATATGGGAATAGCAGAAAGGATTTCGCCTTTAACTCCCACCACACAGGTGAGTCCCGCATTGGTAGCTCGGATCAGGGTGCGTCTGTTCTCGATTGCCCTGAACTTGGCGGCTGCAATATGCTGAGTGAGCGCCGATTTTGTTTTTGACCATGAATCATTGGACATGTTGATGATCACATCGGCTCCGTTAAGAAAAAAATGGCGGCAAAGATCCGGAAAAACATCTTCAAAGCAGATTGGTGTACCGAAGCTTACTATCCCCCCATCCTGCAGCGGAAGTTTGAAAACCGTATATTCGCTGCCCAAAGCCCAGAGGTTACTGATTCCGATAACAGAGCGGAAAAATTCTTGAACAGCCGGAATTTCCCAAAACGGTATACTTTCTGCAAAAGGTACGGGGTGCTGTTTGCCATAGTAGCTTAAAGGCTGTCCTTCCGGGGAAATGAGAATCGAAGCATTATAGGCCTGAAAAGGATCGGTGCTGATAGTAAGCGGCGCCCCAACGAGATTATAAGTACGGGTGCTGCTGAAAAACTCAAGATCCGCCCGCCCAAGATGGCGGAGTGCTGTTTCATTCCAGGCGATAAGATCCGGCCGTTTGTTATTTTCGGCAAGAGATTTGCTGACACCCTGCAGGGTGAGTTTGCGGGCAGTAGCGATACTGGCGGTTCGCATCCCCCTTTCCCAAGGATCCCTGTTCTGTTGGATGAGAAGAATATCAAACTCCTTTTCGAGAGGTATTGGGATGAGAAGTCGTACTGTTCCGTAGCTTAAAACAGCAAGGAGTAATGCAGCTAAAACGAAAGTGTAGTTTTTCCAAGGTGTGTAAATATATTTATTGAAGGGTAGGGATGTTTTTTTGTTTAAGAACAGTGGGAAAAATTGATCGATTATTTCGGCTCCGACCGAGTTGATGTAAGCCATGAGAAAGGATAGTCCCCATAAACCGGTTACATCAACAAACTGGATGAGGGGGAGTATGGTATGAACCGGATAGGCCACCAATCCCCAGGGATACCCCAAAAATCCTGTTGACTTAAAATATTCATAGAGTGCCCACACCGCTGCCATTAAGAAGGCTCTGTAGCGAGGTTTTATTTTGGCACAACCGTAGAGGATTGGTGCCAGCAGGGCATTATAACCGATATATCCCAGTGTAGTCCCCCCCAGAGTCCAGACTGAAAACTGTCCGAAATTGACCAGCCAGTAATTAGCGATGACAGTGGAAACAGCACCGAAAATCATACCCAGCAGGCTGGCAAATCCGAACGAAGGCGCATGGTAAAGAGCCAGGAAAAAGAAGCTGAGGCAGAATAGACCTAGTAAAGGATTGCCGTCTAAAAATAATTCATTGGGAAGGGCCAGCGGCAAAAGCACTGCACTCAAAAGAGTTAAGATTATTAATATAGCGCGTGAATTAAGGTTCATGGCCTGTATGGTAGCTTTATTTGGTCTTTAATACAATACTTTCATTTGCTCTACCTTGATTTAATTTTTGTTCTTGGTTAAAGTACCAATATACGGGATAACAAAATAATGGGAAGAGTATATGCGCATCCTTTTAACCAATGATGACGGTATTAAGAGTGAGGGTCTAACCCTCCTCCATAATCGATTGAAATCCGAGCATGAAATATGGGTGATTGCTCCTGAGCATGAGATGAGCGGCAGTTCACATGCTGTTTCGCTTAAGGTCCCGATAAGAGTAAAGCAGAAATCCGAGCGTGAATTTTCAGTAAAGGGTACTCCGGTTGACTGCGTACTGCTGGCATTTCTTTCATTTATTCCGGGGGAGATTGATATAGTTATTTCGGGAATCAACCATGGACCAAACCTGGGCACCGATATTCTCTATTCCGGTACGGTTGCCGCTGCCAGACAGGGAGCGCTCTTTGGCAAACCGTCATGCGCAGTGTCTCTTTCGGGCCGTAACGGCGGCTTTTCTTTCTCAGAACCTGTCGAGTTTATAGCCAGGAATATCGAGCTTCTGCTTAAAGAATGGTCCTGCGACCATTTTGTGAATATAAATTTTCCGGCTCAGTGTAAACTGCCTTTTAATACAGCCATCACTTTCCCTTCGCGTAGAATTTACAGGGATAATTTTGCTATGTTTAACGCACCGGACGGTAATATGTACTGCTTTTTACAGGGAGATGACCCTGATTCCCATAATGAAAAGGGATCGGATTTCGATGCTCTTTCACAGAACAAAGTATCTATTTCACCAGTACTCATTCACCCGGCTAACCATGAGATCGAAGTGAAATACCAAAAATTAAATTTTTGGAAAGGGACCTGTTAACAGATGAAACCTACCTTAAAAAGAGGTATTCAGTTCTACAATAAAAAACGATTTGAGCAGGCTAAAAAAGAACTCCTTGCTTTGGAACAAAAACCTGAAGATAATCCTGAAATTGCTTATTATTTGGGGCTTATTCATACTCAACTCCAAGAGTACGATGAGGCCATTATATATTTGGAACAGGTTGTATTAAGCCATCAGAATCTCTTTCAAATATTTCAGTGCAGGATGATTTTAGGATTTATCTATTCCATAACAAAGCGCTTTCGCCTGGCTGAGATGGAATTTAAGCACTTAATTGATCTTGGAGTGGAGTCTCCTCAAGTTTATGCTTCTATGGGGTATGTACTCTATGCACAGAAAAAAATAGGGGAATGCATTAAGAGTATGCAAAAGGCTTTACAGCTTAAACCGGATTATGCCGGTGCACTTAATAATCTGGGATTTGTCTATGCACAGGAAAAATTGGATTATGCCTTGGCAATTGATTTTTGTAAAAAAGCAGTCAAGCTCAATCCTAAAAATCCTGTATATTTGGATTCATTGGGTTGGGCTTATTTTAAAAAAGGAAATATCATGGACGCCAAAGCATATCTGCGCAAAGCCTTGGAGATCTCTAAAGGCAATCGGGAGATTGCCGATCATTTGCGCACAGTAATAACTGCCGCAAAGGCATAGAGTAGCTGCTTAATTTTTCTTAAATAAAAAAAATCTTACTAAACCTCTTTAACTATTAAGTCGAATATCACATTGGAGTATTAAAATGGAAATTAATGGAATTAACAATCCAGCATTATTGACTCACACCTTGGAAACTGTTCCAAAACAGACTATTATTGATATAAACGCTATCAAGTCGATTCTGTATTTGGGCATTAAAGGGGATATGCATATCCCTGTAGAAGAAAAACATACAGTAGATACTTATGCCTAAATAGTGTATAATAGCTTCGTGAACAAGGAATCAATAGAAAAAAAACCAGTCTGCTTTATTCCGATCAAATTGCTTATTGTAATAGTTATCTTCCTCCCGCTGCTTGTGTTCCCTGAAGATCTGGATATGAATAAAGTAAGGGCGGATGAGGAGTTTCATTACGGTGTTGATGCCTATCACTTTGGTCTTTATGGAAAAGCACTGCAGTCTTTGGAAAAGGCGTTGAGCTATCAACCGGACAACGAGTTAATTAAAACATGGTTGGGCAGGACCTATTACCGGATGGGATTTGAAGATACCGCTTTAAGTATTTGGGATGAATTGCTCTCAGCAGGAAAAGGATCTTCACTATTAGAAAATCAAAAAAAAGTAATTGAGCTCAGACGCGGGCTGGGCCGTGAATTATTACCTGAAGAACAGTATGTCGTACATACCGAAATAGATGCCAATCTAAAAGATTATTATTCCTTCAAACGTCCGAGCTCAATAGCAATGCGGGCTGACGGAACCTTTTACGTGATTGCGTATGGAAGTGGGGAGATTGTAAATTTTAATGCTAACTCTTTGGCTGTCAATATTAAGCGAGGCGGTTTGGAAAGTTATAACCACCCCTTTGATCTTATCGAAGCGGGTAATTACATATTTATTTCTGAATTTGAGGGAAATCGTATAACCAAGTGTACAGCTGATTTTCATAAAGTAAAAAGCTTCGGCGAAAAAGGTATTAAAGAAGGTCAGTTTTTAGGTCCTCAGTTTTTGGCTCTGGATGAACATGAGTATCTCTATGTAACCGATTGGGGAAACGGACGAATAAGTAAGTTTGATCTGGAAGGAAATTTTGTTCTGGCCTTCGGCAGTCGAACTCTGCTTTTCCCGGATATTCTAAAACCAACGGGAATCGCTGTTCTGGGAGAAAATGTATATGTTGCCGATCAGAAAAAGAAACGCATAGTTGTTTTTGATACCAGCGGCAACTTCTTGAATGAGTTCGGGCAGGGAAACCTGCTTGCGCCCGAAGGACTGCTTTTCTATGACGAGCGCACTCTGCTCGTTGCGGATACGACACGAATAATGAAGTTTGATCTGGACAATGAGGTCTGGACTGAATGGAGTGATGTAGCAAACGTGGCAAAGCGAGTGACAAATCTTGACATGACCGTAAACGGTGATATTCTGGCTGTGGATTTTGATTTGAATAAAGTATTTGTCATCTCCAATATGACGACTCTTTATACCGGTTATTTTGCTCGCATTGATCGTGTGGATTCAAGGAATTTTCCCAACGTCACAATGGATGTCACTGTTGAAGACTGGTACGGCAAACCGATTGTGGGGCTTACGCGTTATAATTTTTTTATAACTGAGTTTCAAAATGCAATCTCCGAAGCAGCGCTGACTATATCCGCTGTGAGTGAATTACCGCTAAGCATTGTGGTGCTTATTGAAAATTCACCTGAGCTTCTCGCTCACCGAGAGTATCTTGTGGAGGCAGTAAAAACGCTTAAAAACCTTGTTGCAGGGAATGATCGGATAAAGATTATCACTGCTTCGAACATACCGCTGGTAAATGCAGAATTCGGCCGTTTTCCTGCCGATGTTTGGGATGAGATCATGACCCAAAAGAGTGAGAAATTTTGGAGACTTGATCTCGCTGTACGCAAAGCGGTAGATGATCTGCTGGCTTATCGTGGTAAAAAGGCTGTTATCTATCTTACCGGGGCCAAGCTCCCGGTAACAGCATTTAAAGATTTTTCTCTCGATGAGATCACTAATTATATGGAAAATAACGGAGTGATTTTTTATCCCGTATATTTCGGCGAAGAAAAATCCCACGAAGAAATAGATTATATTGCCCAAGAAACAAAAGGCAGGTCTTTTCATTATTTTAATCCGCAAGGAATAAACAGTGTAATAACTCATCTTAAATCCCAAAAAAGTGCAACATATGTTTTATCCTTTACCTCCCCCACAGATACTCAGTTTGGCGAACGCTATATCGATTTATCCGTACAGGTAATGCTTTACACCAAAACCGGTAAGGATGAGAACGGTTATTTCGCTCCTCGTCAATATTAGTTTGGAAAATAAATAACAAATATACTATCATTTAAAGAGAGAGCAGATAAAAATAGTAATCAGAGGGTATACTATGGCTAACGATGAAAATCAAATTCTAAAGCTGCTTACGGAGCATAAGCGAAATCAGGTTGATCAGGATAAAGTACTCGAAATTGCGCACAACAATATACCTGTAAAGCAGAAAATATACGAAATTACTAAAATCGATAAACAGTCACACGGGCGTATGGTAAGCCAAAAATTCAGTGAGTTCTTAAAGGCCAGCCGTGATCCACGTATCCGCTCCAATTTATCACATATTCAGAATGAGGTCTTATACTGTCTGCCGGGTTTCCAAAAGAACTTTTCTGCGACCTATGTGTTGTTAATCGATGATTTGACATATATCACAAAAACGGTTTCTTACATGTTGGAAAAAGCAGGTTTCCATGTGTTTTCAGCCAAAAACGGTATTGAAGCCATTATCCTTTTTCAAAAGGTTCTTCCGGATGTAATAGTAACCGATATTCGCTTACCGGATTTTAATGGTTTTGAAATCGCCGCACTTATTAGACAGATTGATGAATCAATACCCATCATTTTTATTACCGCACTTGATGTGGATATTAACAGTTTCAGTTCAATAGCAGGAAAGAAGGCCTTTTTGCAGAAACCTATAAAACGAGAGGTTCTTATAGATACTATAGAAGAACTGCGCTAAAGAAGAGGTGTCTGTTTAACAAAGCAGCAAACGCAGCACGATTGTTTTGGGTACACCGGATAATGTGCACAGGAAAAAATGAACCAGCTTGAGTCTATACAATTTGAACAAAAAAACCATGAGATCTCATGTGTGGTAATTAAACCGGTTCTTAAACTATTCAATAGAAGTTTCACACGAACGGCTTTATATGAAATAATAAATCGGCTTGGCTTAGATCTTGAATATTTAGAAAGAGAGGATAATTGGATTTCTTATGAGCATTATCTTCTTATTCTTGCAAAACTGGTGGAATCAACTCATAATCCCCATGCTGCTTATGAAAGCGGAATTAATCTTTTAGCCAAAGATTCATTTGGATTTCTTTACTATTTATTAAGCCTTTTTAAGGTGTTCAGAAGTCCCACACCAGCATACTATAAAATAATAGAATATAGATCTTTATTCTCGCATACCGATACTCTGAAGGTAATTTCCGCACGTAGAAATAAGATACAGATTGAATACAAACTGCTGCCCGGTTTCGCACCAAGCACACTCAATTGTGATATGGCAAAAGGTCAGCTGGCTGCAGTACCAAGATTTTGGAATTTACCCGAAGCAAGAGTTAAGGAATTACAGTGCCAGGCCCAAGGCGCTCCGTCCTGTGTATATGAATTAATGTGGGAGAGCGGCCTGTTAAAAAGAGTTATTACAGGCGCTGTTTTACTGAGCATTATCGGAGCTGAACTGTTTTATTTTTTTCTGTACAAAAGTCCTGTGCTCACCATTAAGGACATTATCATCTCAGGTCTGGGTTGTATTGCCGGCTACTTTGGTTTTTTACTTTATGAGCATAAACGACATATCACATCGCACAGAAGCGTATTTGAGAAGAGGGCTCATTCCTTAGAGACTGCAATATTTGAGAGTAAGCGGGAGTACCAGAAACTCCAGCACGCTAATCAACAGATTATAGAGAAAGCAAACAAGCTTTCGTTGATTAATAAAATCTCCGCCGAACTTATCAAAACCAATGATGAAGATATGCTTTTGCGGGATGTGCTAAAGCTCATAGTCGATAATGTAGATTTTGATGTGGGTTTTTGTCTGTTTATCGATAACAATCTTGCTTTTATAAAAAAACCGATTATCTATACGAGGGCAGCAGCTGCCAAAGATCTTGAGCTAAATATTAATGATCTTTTTCTTAAAGGCAGTATAGATGAGATGCTTGCAGAAAAGAAACCGCGGATTGTTCAGAGCGGTCGTTTGTTCAGTGATATGAGAAGAAAAGAAATCTTGGTTATACCGATGAGTATTCAAAATTCTTTTTATTACGTCATGCTTTTTTATAATTACGATACAGAAAAAACAATCGATCAGCGCAATTTAGATTTTTTTAATACTATCTCGTATCAGCTGGAAATATCTCTGGATAATATTTATGCAACCAAAGCGGCAAAGGCCATTATTTCCAGTTTACCTTCATCTCTGGTTGTATTTAACG
Organism: uncultured Spirochaetaceae bacterium; assembly: GCA_964514135.1. Classification (GTDB taxonomy): domain Bacteria; phylum Spirochaetota; class Spirochaetia; order SZUA-6; family RPPD01; genus JAFGGG01. The sequence continues at coordinate 21,115 of CAZEPL010000064.1, forward strand.
GTTATTCTTATAAAATATCTTATATCAATCCTTCCTGTCTCAAGACTATGGGGGTTACCCAAAAGAATATATTTGGCAAAAATATTATCTCCTTTCTTAAAATTAAGGATCCGCTGGTAAAAAAGAACTTTCGGGGTCAGATAAAAGAGACGGTTCATTCTCAGGTAGTTGATGATCAGGAACTCCGAATTGGAAATGAAATTATTGGTTTCACCCTGTTCAAGATGCCTTCGCTGTTCGGCAGCGGCGACGAAGTCGGCATGATAATGAAAAATATTACCGAGCAGAAGGAAATTAAAGAACAGCTTTTTCGTGCCGAAAAACTTGCAGCTTTAGGAACTCTTGTATCTGGTATAGCACACGAGATCAATAATCCTCTTTACGGAGTTTTGGGTTCTGCAGAGATTATTATGGATGAAGCCAGGCAAACATTGATTAAAAATTATGCCAAAGATATCATTGATTTTATAATGCAGGCTTCTGATATTGTAAAAGATTTTTCATCATACTCACGCGATATCAGAGAAGATAAACCGGGGCTGGTTGATATTACCAGTATATTGGATGATGCTCTGCGTATTGTAAAATACAGTAAAAATTTTATTGATATTCATGTCAAGAAAAAATACGACCGGACTGCTCCCCTTTTTGCCCGAGCGGGCGAGCTCAGACAGGTATATATAAATCTTTTAAATAATGCGGTACAAGCTATGCAGGGAAAGGGCACAATAACTCTGGTATCCAAAAACGGCAAAGATGCAATCGAGACCAAAGTTTCGGATACAGGAGTAGGTATTCCGGAAGAGATTCTGCCCAAGATCTTCGACCCCTTTTTTACCACAAAACAAGCGGGTAAAGGCACGGGATTGGGATTAAACATTGTCTACCGCCTTGTCACTCAAAACAACGGCGTCATTTCAGTACGCAGTATACCGGGTAAAGGCACGACCTTCACTATCAAATATTTTTTAACTAAGGCTAAATATGGTAAAAAGTGAAAGGGCATCTGCGGTATTAATTATTGATGATGATGAGCATATTAGACATATAATAAGAAGGCAGCTGCAGCTTGCTCCATACACTGTGTTTGAAGCGGGTAATCGTCAAGAGGCCTTTGGCATTCTCTGTTCAGAAACCATAAGCGCAGTCATTTGTGATATAAAAATGAAAGACACGGATGGATTTGAGATTACAAAACAGATTAAAGAACAATTCCCGTTTCTTCCCGTTATTATCCTCACCGGTTTTATTGAAGAGGAGTATTCAAACAAAGCCAGGGAGTTAGGCTGCTTTGATTTTCTTATAAAACCGGTAAAGCGGGAGAAACTTAGGTCAGTGCTGGATCGAGCGCTGAGTGGGAAACAAAAATAAATTAAATATTTTAATTCGTAAGTTTGCATATATTGACACAATATTCGCAGAATTTATCATAGTCGATACCTCTTAATTTCTATATTAATTAAGGAAATTGCAAAACTCAAAATATATTAAGTTAGTAAAATACTTATTC
>CAZEPL010000065.1:0-22532 GCA_964514135.1 uncultured Spirochaetaceae bacterium
GTACCCGATATTTATATAAAATACTTAAATGGAGAATATATGTTAAAGATAATTATTGCTCTGATTAGATTGATCGTGTCTACTTTGATTCATTCCAGGAAGGATCTCTTCCTTTATATTGCAGCTTTACAGAAAGAAAATGAGATATTGAAAAGAAAACTTGATTCAAGAAAACAAAAAATAAAATTTAATAATAATGACAGAATCTTTTTTGCAGCAATAAACTTGATATCAAGGAAAATCGATTCTTTTATTTCACTTGTAAAACCGAAAACTGTACTTAAATGGTATAGACGCTTGATTAAAAGGTTCTGGACTTTTCCATCCTGGACCAATAAGGGGGGAAGGCCACTAACTCCAGTACATATAAGAAATCTTATTCTTGAAATGAAAAATAACAATTTACTCTGGGGAAATGGAAAAATAAAAGGAGAGCTTCTGAAGCTGGGTATCAAACTCGATAAGAGAACAATTGCTCGGATACTTAATTATTTCAGAAAAAAAGGAAAAGTAAAAAATGGCCATACCTGGAAAAAGTTTATAAAAAGCCATTTTGATAGTCTTTTTGCGATGGATTTTTTTACAGTTGATTCGATATTTAATAAAAGATATTATATTTTTTTCATTATTTATCTGAAAACCAGAGAGATCGTTTACTTTGATATCACAACAAACCCGGTAAAAAGATTTGTAGAGCAAAGAATTGATGATCTAATGTGGGATAGAGATTTTAATAAGATATACCTTATCCATGATAGATCCGGTGAATTCTGCTATATTGATTATAAATCTCGAAATATAAATGATATTACAATAAGTTATAGATCTCCTAATTTAAATGCTTTTGCAGAAAGATTTGTTGGATCTATCAGAAGAGAAGCTCTGGATTGGTTTGTTATCTTTACTGAAAAACAGCTTAGAAAAATATTGAAGGAATTTATATATTACTATAATTTACAAAGACATCACCAAGGCATTGATAATATTCCAGCTGGATATATTCCTCAGAGAGAAGGTAAAATTATTTCCGAATCTGTGTTGTTCGGTTTACATAATCATTATTACCGGAAAACGGCATAGATTTTAAAAGGCGACGAGGTTTTTCACCCAGACGCGCATTAAATCTGCATATAATTATTCAAAAGAGTAAAGTTATGCTAAAAAAAAAGCATATAATAGTATTATTAGTTATGATATCTATGGTTTTGTATGGAGAAGAGAATATGTATTTTACTAACTTAATATATTTTGAGTTTTGCAATTTCCTCAATAGATTTGCGATTTTAACGATCAGTGTCCTTATAATGGGAGAATCCCTTTTTCTATTGGCCACCTTGGATTTTATTTTTATCATTACAATACTTGCAGAGTACATCAAGTTGACCTATCATTTTAATTACAGAGATGTCAAAACAGGGAAAAAGACCTACAATAGGCTTTCTCACTCATTCGATTTCAGATGGTTACGGGCGCTCGTTATTGGAAGCCCTGCTGCATGCAGCTAAAAGGTATGATACCAATCTGATTTGTTATGTGGGGAACGACTACAAGATAAAAAGGAGTTATGAAGAACAGGGTAACATAGTCTACAATTTTATAGACCAAAATAATATAGACGGTATCATTTTTTCGGGTGGGGCCATAAGCAATTATATTTCTAAAAAAGAGTTTAATAAGTTTTGCCACAGCTACGGCAGTATGGCAAAAGCCTCGATAGCTGCAGCCACGGAAGGTGTTCCTGCCGTGTTGACAGACAATTACGGCGGAGTCATTAAAGCGATGGAACACCTCATTGATTTTCACGGATATAAAAGAATACTTGCTATTAAAGGACCTAAAAAAAACAACGAGGCTCATGTTCGTTATGAGGCGTATCTTGATGCCCTGGCCAGGCATAATATTGATTTTAATCCTAAGCTGGTAAGCGGTTACGGTGATTTTCAGCGTACATATGCTACAAATTTCCTGTCCAGCTATCTGGATAAAAATGGACTTGATTTCGAAGCTATAATAACTTTTTCCGATCCGGATGCGGAAGGATGTATGACCGTATTAATTGAGAAAGGAATTAATATTCCCGGTGATGTGGCATTAGTGGGATTCAACGATATGGATAAGGTCGTTACCTATCTGCCCTCGCCCTTAACAACTGTCCACCAGTCTGTGTATGAACAGGCGTATAAAACATTTGAGCTTGTGATCGATCAAATAAATGGAAAAAAGACACCTGAAATAATCACGTTGGAAACAGAGCTTATTATTCGTCAATCGTGCGGCTGCCATTCCAAAACAGCTCTTGATTCGGAAGTTGATTCATTTGTTATAGTACATAAAAATACCAAGCTCACCATTCCCAAAACAAAGCTCATGAAGGATATCCTCGATGCAAGCTTGGATGAGGATGTGGAGAGGAAGTATTTCGAAAAAATATTCGATGCCTTTAACAATGATCTGAATGAGAATAATTATGAGTTTATTACGGCTTTGGAAGCAGCCATTCAAATCCTGCCGGTATCCAAGCCGATAAGTTTCTGGCATAACTTTGTTTCCAATTTCAGGCGTTGCTATTTGTATTATATTTCGGATCATGAGCTGGAGCGCAAAGCGGAAAACCTGTGGCAGCAGGCCCGTATAGTTATCAGCGAAATATTGAGCCGCTCCCAGTTATACGAAATGGAGCAGGCCTTAACTTCAGAAACCAGATTGATCCGGCAGCTGGGGGAAAAGATGATTACATCAATTGAGATCACAGAAATGATGTCCACACTGGCATCCACCCTGCCCGGCATGGGAATTGATAGCTGTTATATATCCTTATATGATGATAATAAACTGCCCCCTGAGTGGTCCAAACTCATTTTTGGATTTAAAGAAAACTTTCAGATAAATTTGCAGGACGAGAACGGCATACGCTTTAAAACAAAGCAGCTTGTTCCAAGAGGATTCCTTCCGGAAAACAGAAGGTATTCTATGGCTCTCTTGCCTTTGTACATAAAGAGTGAGCAGATAGGACTTGTGTTCTTCGAAGCGAGTTTGCGCAGCGCGCTTATATACGAATCGCTGCAAAGTCAGTTAAGCAGTGCCTTGAGGTCGGCGACTTTGTTGAAACAAATCAATAAATTATCCCATGCCGTCAAGTACAGTGCATCCAGTATATTTATTACCGATGAACAGGGTAGTATTGAGTATGTTAATCCGACCTTTCTAGATCAAACCGGTTACTCCGTACATGAGATATCCCAAAAGAATATGAACCTAGTGTTTTCCGATGAGAACTCTCCCAAACTGATAAAGCAAATTTGGGATACGATTGCATCTGGGAAAATATGGAGCGGTGATCTGCTCAATAAGAAAAAAAACGGACAGTCCTATTGGGTGTTGACATCCATTTCACCGATACACCATTTTAAAAAAATAATCAATTACGTGGTGATTCAGGAAGATATCACGGAACACAGAAATTTAGAGCAGAAACTAAAGGATTCACTCAGCAAAATTAATAGAGAGTTAGAGACGGCCAGAAATGTGCAGCAGGCTGTTCTGCCGCATAATTTACATGAGATATATTGTCATAAAATCCAAGCCTTTTTAAAAACTTCCGGCTCTATTGGCGGTGATATCTACGATGTGAAACGAATCGGGCTTCATCGCTATGCATTTATGGTTGCCGATGTGTCCGGTCATGGGATTCCGGCAGCACTTTTTTCGTTTGTGGCTAAAAATTCGTTTTCCAGGAATTCAAATCCCGCAAACAAACCAAAGGATATTTTACGCGCTATGAACATCGATATTGCAAGGGATATAACAGGAGGGAACTATATTACTTCTTTCCTCGGCATTTTTGATAAAGAAAATATGGTATTCGAATATTCTTCAGCCGGACATCCACCTGCTCTGATTTATAAGAAAAGTTATAGGACTATCGAGCGCCTGTACTGTGAAAATCCGTTCCTCGGAGTAATTAAAGATCATAAATACACGGATAAAAGAATAAAGGTTGAACCAGGAGATAGAATACTTATATATTCGGACGGTTTAATTGAAGCGGCCAATAATGAGAATGAAATGTATGATATTAAACGTGTAGAAAATATAATCTTATCGACAGTTGGAAATTCAATACAAAAGGCAGCTAAGAGTATTATTGACAGTTTATATAAATTTATACAAGACAAAGAGCAAAAGGATGACTTAACTTTTGTTTTTTTTGAGATAATGTAGATGTAATTCTTATATCTTAAGTGTGGATTACCTCACGTAGCGCATTTTTTATATTATCGTATCATCTGCATGAGCGTCTGTGCATTGTGGACGGCAAAGCCCTCAGCATCGTTATTGAAAAATATAAGCATTGTATCCGTCACAGAAAACCATGACCGCAGTTTATAAGCCCAATCGCTCAATTCTTTTGCAGAGTATTCGGAACCATAAAGCTGTTTTCCTCCATGAAAACGGACATAGCATGTCCGGGAGGTAAGTTTTTCAGCATAGGGGAACGAGGGTGAGTCTGCAATGCAGAGGCTTGCATTATATTGCCTTAATACATTATAGACCGCTTCATTCATCCAGCTGGAATGCCGGAACTCAAAGCTGTGGAAGCAGTGAGGGCTCAGCTTACCGAGGAGTTTAAGAAAAGAAGATAAGCGTTCTGCATCTATTTTAAAAGAAGGCGGCAGCTGCCACAGAAAGCCCAGTAGTTTCTGTTTAAGCTCTGCCGCATGTGCGGTAAGCTGTTCAAGCGCTTGCTCGCAGTCTGTTAATTTTTTTATATGGGTGATAAAACGCGAACCCTTAAGTACAAACTTAAAGCCTTCCGGTGTTTCCGTATACCAGCGGGTAAAGGTTTTTTTGGCCGGTAATCTGTAAAATGTGACATTCAACTCAACACAGTTAAACCGGGTGCTGTAATAGGAGAGCCAGCTGCTTTGTGGGAGTTGTTCCGGATAAAACAGACCTTTCCAGTGCTTATAATAAAAACCGCTGGTTCCGATATAAAGCTGTGTTTTCATTTTTGCCTGTAACCAACATATTTTAGCGTCATATTGAAATAAGTATTGCTATTTTTGTTGTTTTACCTTATTATGGATACTATCAGAAATAGAGAAAATGCTGAATATTATTTTAACTTATTTAAAAGTAAGTTGTAGACAAATTAAATCATTTTATTCTTTTATTAAAAGCAATCCTTTCTTATTAACTCTTCAATTGAGCCGCGCATAATTTTCTTAAATTGGAATGGATACTTTTTAAATATATGAAAGGGGAAGACGAGCTATGAAAACCAAGAAAAAAATATTATTAATTGCACCTTCGCACAGTGTAACCGATCACAAAGATGAAAAGAAAGGAAAAGATCTCCGCATGCCCATGATATCGCTGCTTTATATTGCCGCTTTATCTCCGCAGGACAGATACCAGGTAGATATAGTAGAAGAAGAAGTAGAGAATATAAATTTTGATGTGGAATGCGATCTGGTGGGAATTACCTCTATGACCGCCAGTGCTTATAGGGCTTATGATATCGCAGGTGAATTCAGAAAACGCGGGAAAAAAGTAGTAATGGGCGGAATTCATCCTACTGTGTTACCGCATGAAGCAAAAAAACACTGTGATGTGGTGGTTGTCGGGGAAGCAGAGACTGTTTGGGCCAAACTCTTAGCTGATTTTGAAGATAAAAAACTCAAATCGTTCTATAAGGGGGGTTTGGCAGAGAACATTGACGCATACCCATTGCCAAGACGGGACCTGATAAAAAAACCGGTTATATTAAATATCCAACCCATAGTGTCATCGCGCGGGTGCCCTTACTGCTGTGATTTTTGCAGTGTCTGGAAATTTTTCGGACGTAAAGTCCGCCATGTAAGTGTTGAGCGAGTGATTGAGGATATTAAAAATGCCGGGAGCAGGAATTTTATGTTTTTGGATGACAATATCATCGGAGACCGGGCCTATGCAAAAGTATTATTAAAAGCACTTATTCCTTTGAAAATAAGATGGGTAGGCCAGGCTTCGATTTCTTTTGTAAAGGACGACGAACTCTTAGACCTGTTGATTAAAAGCGGATGTAAAGCCTTGTTTATAGGCCTTGAATCCGTTTCGGTAGAAAAAATGCAATACCTAAAAAAGGGCATGAAGGATCTGCAGTCAACAATCGATGCGGTTAACAAAATAAGAGAACGCGGCATCGCCGTTCATGCTTCAATGATTTTTGGTCTGGATAATGATGATCTGTCAATTTTTGATAAAACCTTGGAGTTTATGTTTAAGACAAAGATAAGCTCCGCCTCCTTTAATATACTGACACCTTATCCGGGCACGGATGTGTATGAAAGGTTTAAAAAACAAAACAGATTGATCACGGAGAACTGGAGATTTTATGATCACTGTACTGCTACCTATATACCAAAAAATATGACCGTTGATCAGCTGGTAAAGGGTTATATGTATGTAAGGGAAGAGTTTTTTAAGTTTTCCAGTATTTTTAAACGATCATTGGGCAACTGGAGGCACCCGTTGACCTTCTGGATTCCCAATCTTTCCTATTGGAAAAACCTGAAAATAGACCGCATTATCGAAGAGAGCCAGTTGAAAAAATTAGCGGCCATGTTATCACAAAAAAAATTGAAACCATGTTTTGACGAATCCGCTCTGTAGCATCAAAGATCCGTCAATCCTGTCCCACCAGAAGCATATAAAGATCTAAAAGATTTGTGCCTGTGGGTCCGGTTTTGAGCAAACCGCCCAGTTTGTCAAAATAATGGTAGGAATCGTTGTGCTTAAGGTAAGCATCCGCGTCAACTCCCATTTTTTCTCCCTGAACCAGGGTTTGCCCCGAACACCAGGCACCGGCCGCGTCTGTGGGGCCGTCTGTTCCGTCTGATCCCACACAATAAATGAGTGTGCCTGAAAGACCGGCTATTTGTTTGGCTGCCTGTAATGCACATTCCTGGTTTCTCCCCCCCTTACCCCTGCCGTGTATGGTAACGGTAGTCTCTCCGCCCATAAGAATACAGGCCGGAGCAGAGACAGGCCTGCCCTTAGTTTTTATTTCATGGGCAATGCTTGCCAGAAAACTTCCCAACTCACGTGCCTCGCCCTGCACAAAAGATGAAAGCAGCAGGGTGTTAAATCCCAATTCTTCAGCTTCCTGTCTGGCAGCTTCAAGCAGGAGAGCGTTTGAGCCTATTATGGTGGAATATACCAGATTAAACGCCGGATCCCCCTGTTTTGGTGTTTCCGAAATGCGAGACGCGGCTCCGGCCTTTAAATGAGCTGTTACAGCCGCTGGGATCTGCTCTTCAATATTGTATTTACGGAGTACGGCCAGAGCATCCTTGAAAGTGCTCCGGTCAGGCACAAAAGGGCCGGAAGCTATCACATCCATACGATCATAAAGCACATCGGAAAGCAGCAGGTTTAATACAGTGGCAGGTGCCGCGGCTTTTGCCAGCGCTCCTCCTTTTACATTGGATATGTGTTTGCGTACGGCATTGATTTCCGCAATAGCCGCACCGCAGGCTAAAAGTTTTTTAGTTGTGGCAATTTTATCAGCGAGAGATATTCCTGGGGCAGGTGATACCAGCAGGGAAGAACCGCCGCCGGAGATAAGGGCTATAATAAGATCATCTTCTGCAGCACTGTTACACAGTGAGAGAATCCTTTCTGTCGCACGCACTCCGTTTTCGTCGGGAAAGGGGTGTCCCGCCTCCAGCAGGGTAATACCTGTAAGCGGTTTTATGTGGCCGTATTTTACCAAGATTATTCCTTGGTAGGGGAGAACTGCTTTTTGTACAAGCGCTGCTACGGCCTGAGCCATAGCAGCGCTGGCTTTACCCGCACCTGCCAGGATAATTCTTTTGAAGGAAGAAAGAGGAAACCGTTTATTTTTTGCTTTTAAAACAAGAGCATTATTTTTTAATTCAAGATTTTTTAATACACATGCATACGGATCACCCTGAGCCAGAGCTGTTGAAAAGATGGTCTGGGCGGCTTTAAATAACTTCATGCTTCCAGTTCTTTATCCGGGTAGGGACAAAAGCTTGTTATCTCACACTGAGCACACAGGGGTTTGCGTGCTTTACAGCGGTAGCGGCCGTGAAAATTGATAATCCCTGAGAACTTGGTCTGGAGCTGTTCCGGAATAAAAGAGCGTATGTCTTTTTCTATTTTATCGGGATTGCTTTGTGCAGTTAACTGTAAACGTGTGCAAACGCGTTTAAAATGTGTGTCTACAATGATAGCCGGTTTGTTAAAGCAGTACCCCACAATAACATTAGCGGTTTTTCTGCCGATTCCCGGCAGGTCAACAAGCTCTGCTATTGAATCGGGAATCTGTCCCTGGTGTTTTTCTGCCAACGCAAATCCGAGTTTTTTTAAATTGCGCGTTTTATTTCTAAAAAATCCGGTAGGGCGTATAATCTCCTCGATATCTTTTACTTGTGCACAGAGCATGCTGTGCGGATCGGGATACTTTTCAAAAAGTTGGGGAGTTACGGTATTGACCCGCTCGTCCGTACACTGGGCCGCGAGAATTGTCGCTACCAAGAGCTCATAGGTATTCTTGTAGTTTAAGAGGGGCCTGGCATCCGGATAAATTGCATCGAGTATATGGTAAATATCAAGCGCCCGCTTTTCTCTTTCTGTGTTTGAAGAATTCATGGATCTCCTCTTTTGTTTTACAGTTTAATATGTGTTGTCTGCCTAGCCAAGCCTTTTTCGCCATAATATGACCAAAAACCAAATCATCAAAACCTGCCTTATCATGCGCATCAGGACTTAAAGCGATCATAATTCCCATCCGGGCAGCTTTTTTTAAGGTATGCCAATCCGGATCGAGCCGGTGCGGATTGCAGTTATGCTCCAATACTACGCCGCATTCTGCCATGGTGTTTAAAAGCTGTTCTTCATCATAGTCATACCCCTGGCGGGAGAGGAGCAGTCTGCCGCTGGGATGGGCTAAAATTGTAAGGTGCGGGTTCCGAACTGCCTTCACTAAACGAGCTGTGGCCTCTTCTTTATTCATAGTAAGCTTGGAATGAACAGCCCCAATGACGAAGTCAAGTTTTTCTAAAATATCAGCAGGATAATCAAGGCTGCCGTCGGAAAGAATATCGGACTCAATCCCTGCAAAAATTGTAAAAGGTTTTAATTTCTCATTAACCTGTTGTATTTCTTCAAGCTGACGGAAGATCCTTTCCGGGGTAAGCCCGTGGGCATAGAAGGCGCTCTGTGAATGATCGCTCAGACAGAGGTAGCAGAAGCCCCGCTTTATACATTCCCGGGCCAATTCTTCAGGAGAGAGCAGACCGTCCGAATAGTTGCTGTGCACATGGATCATGCCTTTAAGCTCTGAGGGCTGCACAAGTTGAGGCAGAGCATGCCCTGCGGCCGCTGCTATTTCTCCTTCTGCTTCGCGAAGCTCGGGAGGAATCCATGTCAGATTTAAATACTCGTATACCTCCTGTTCTGTAGCGGGATAATACGCCTTTTCTCCCTTGAATATCCCGTATTCATTCATTTTTAAACCCATGGTTTTAGCCCGGCTTCTGAGCAGGGTATTGTGTTCCTTTGAACCCGTAAAGTGCTGCAGGGCACAGGCAAAGGATTCCTTGTTAATAATCCTGAAGTCTATGTGCAGACCGCCGGAACGAATTGAGACTTTGGTATTACCGGCGCTTATAATATCCTCTTTATCCCCGGAGTAATCCGCCAAAGCCGTAAGTGTGTGAATGACGGTTTTAATATTAGTTTTAGCTGCGGGTACCAGCAGAATATCCGCATCTTTAACTACCGCTTTACCGCGCCGCAGACTGCCGACAAGTGCAATCTGTTCAAATTGGCCGCTTTTTTTAAGCTCTGCTTGAATAAATGAAGCAAGGGCCAATGCTTCCGGAAAAAGGAAACTGCCGCGGTAAAATTTATGCATCTCAATAGCTTTTAAGATTTTGTGCTGGCTTTTTTCACCAAACCCTTCCAATGCTAAAAGCCTGTTCTCCTTGCATGCATATTCCAGTTCGCCCATGGTGGTAATTCCCAGTTTCTGCCAGACTGCTCTTACTCTTTTAGGGCCCATCCCTTCTATTGTAAGCAGTTCATGCAGACCGGGGGGAATGGTTTTTTCTAGTTCTACTAACTCCCGGCTGCTCCCGCTGGATATTAACTCGTTTATAATCTCTGCTATTGATTTCCCCACACCCTTGATAGTGGTAAGCAGGTTTTGTTCTGCGAGCGGAGCTATTACTTTAGGATAGTTTTCGATTATACGAGCTGCCTGTTCCATCGCACGGATTTTAAATACATTTTCTCCGACAAGCTCTTTTAAAACGGCCAGTTGTTTTAAATTTTGAGCGATTTCCCTATTATTCATATCCATACTCTTGATTATTGCATTGTATAAAAAATTGTCAAGATAAGAGCTTACTACTGCAATCAGCAAGCCAAAATTGCCTTTTTAAAAGGATACAAATAGTTGCAATTATTATAAGATTTGCTATAGTGGTATAAGTAAAATATAAAAGGAGTGAGGGTCCCTGAAAAAAGAAAAAGACAGAGAGAAAATAATTCCTCTGATTGAAAAATACAGCTCTGCTTTTACGGATGTGCACAATCCGATTGCCATTATTCTATCTGCCGGTCACGGTAAAAGAATCAAAAGCCACAGATCCAAGATGCTTCATGCCATCTGGGGAGTACCCACTGTGGTCCGGGTATGCCGTGCAGCGCAGGAAGGATTGCAGAGTTTCGACCAGATTGTTGTTGTTGGAAAAAAAGCGGAAGAAGTTGTAACTGCCTTAGGTGTGAACCCGGGTCGCTGTTATGTTATGCAAAAGGAACAGAAAGGCACGGGTCATGCGGTAATGATTGCTCTTAATACCTTAGCGGCTCTACAGCTGAATAGAGATTTCTATATCTTTCCCGGCGATATGGGACTGCTCGATACCGTTACCGTTCGCTCTTTCAGAGATACCTTTGTTGCCAGCGCCGCCCACATGATGGTAATGGTGGGAATATATTCAGGAAATCCTGTAAATAATTACTACGGAAGGATTATCCGTGTACCGGAAAAGGATGCCGGCGGTAAAAGCTCCGGAGCGGATATGGGGAGGATAATTCAGATACTGGAGCACAAAGATATTTTATCTCTTAAAACAAATACACCTTACAAAGTTAAATACAGGGGGAGAATATACAGCTTCAGTCGGGAAGAACTGCTGGCGATCACAGAGTTTAATACAGGACTGTATGCATTTAAAGGGAAATATCTTTCCCGGCTTCTGCAGAAGGTGGGTTTTGATAATGTACAGGGAGAGATGTATTTGACCGATCTCATTTACCTCTTTAATAGTGCGGGTCTTTCAGTTAACGGGGCTCCCGCTATTCATCAGGATTCGGTGCTGGCATTTAATGATAAGGCCGTATTGGGCCAGATGCAGGCAATCGCCAGAGCACACGTGTACAGTAAAATTAAAAAAATTGTCTCTATTGCAGATAAGGACAACTTTTTTATTGCTGATGAAGTCGTGGATAATATCTTGGAAATCGATAAAAGCGGGGCTTCTCTGGACATTTCACTGGGCGAGGGAATAACCTTGAGCAAGGAAGTAAAACTAAATGAGGGTGTACGGATTGAGAAAAACGCGCGTTTAGAAGGAAATATCGTCCTCGGCAAGCGCGTGTTTATCGGTGAATCTGTATATCTGTCCACCTATCCCGGACAAACCATGCGTATCGATGATAATTCAAAAATATTGCACGGTAATATTTTAAAAGGCAGGGTTAGCATTGGTAAAAACTGCCTCATTGAAACACCGGTGCGCTTAACCGGCAGTGATGAGTATCCGCTAAAAATCGGCGATAATGTAAGAATTAAGGGGGCTAGCTATATATTCGGTTCTATTGTTGAAGATGATGTGTTTATTATAAACTGCGTATTATGGCAAAAACGTCTTTTAGCACAAAGAGATAAACACAATACTGTTATCCCGATAAGTAATATTTTTCCTGAAGCAACCGGCAGAGAATCTGTTAAAGATCTTTAATGAACAATTATAAATTTATATAATATTAAAGTATCAGAGGGTAAGAGTAGATTAACTAATGAGCAATTTAAATGTTGGAATGTAGATGGAGAATTATTTTGTGAGCTTAGAAAAGGAAAACATCGGATTAGTATATTCTTATATTCTAATGGAGCCTCAAATAGAATTCTTTTAGTTAGGCATTTTTTAAAAAAGGCTTGGAAAGATAAAAGAGAGTATAAAAGGGCAATTAATTTAAAAAGAAGATTTGATATGAATCCTTCATGGAGGTAATAATATATGACTGAGACTGAGAAGTGGTGGCAACAACTTACTAGTACTATAAAACATACTCCAGAATACAAAGCAGAAGCTATCTCTATTGATTTAGCCATGCAAATAAATTCAAGGATGAGTGAGATTGGTATTTCATCAAAGGATCTCTCAGAACGGCTTAGAGTAAGTAAATCTTATATAAGCCAAATAATGCAAGGTCAGACGAATATGACTATATTGACACTATGTAAAATATCTCATGCAATAGATTCCGAATTGAATATAACAATAGCATCTAAATTAAATATTGATCATATATTTAAAGTACCGATATATTCAACGACTGCTTCAGAATATAATTGTGAGGATACAATACAAAAGTCTAAGGGAAAAGTGATTACAACAGATCAATATTATAACTATTCGGAGGATTATCATGGAATTGCAGCAGGACAGTAAAAAAATTATTATTGCAGAGTTTGATTATGTGATTAATAAACTCTCAGAGAATATACCATTTGATGAGAAACTCTTCTATTTTAGTGCATTACATGGTGTTGTAAATAGAGTTATGAATAATGATGCGACCCAAGATTTGATTTATTTACATCATATCTTGTATTTCGTTTTTTCAAATTTTAATGCAAGAATTCAAGCTATGAAATCAGATGATTTAATTGTTAAAATTGATGATAATATAATTTCTAAATTAACTCAGTATACAATTGAACTTTCTGAGAATATAAGTTCAGATAAACCCTTAGATGATATATATAGAAAATTGATTGTACTCGCTTATATTACAACCGGTAATGGCTATTATCTATATAAACGTCAGAGAATTAATTTATAAATACATTTTTCATTTCCTGGGCGGAAAATCGAATTCCGTTTCAAACAGTCTTTTTACCTTGGTACAAATTGATTTTTCTTGAGGTCCTATGACCTCAATATCAACTGTATCGCCTCTTAAGAGTCCTAAGGACAGGAGATCTATGGCGGTTGCCAGCACAGTTTTCATCCGGTCTGTTTTAAGGATGATCTTTCCCGGATAGTCTTTGATGGTTTCGATAATCAGAGCTGAGGGCCTGACATGAATACCTGCGCTGTTTCTAATTGTAGCTGTAGCTCTAATCATGCAACTTGTTATATTATAGTTTATTATATAGTAAAAGGAAATTATTTTAACCACGAAGTTCACATTGCAGCCTTTGGCCACAGCAAAATTTAATAGGAACACAGATTGCACAGATTATAGTTAGTATTTAGTCTTTT
The DNA here is from genome assembly GCA_964514135.1 of uncultured Spirochaetaceae bacterium. Lineage (GTDB taxonomy): Bacteria > Spirochaetota > Spirochaetia > SZUA-6 > RPPD01 > JAFGGG01. The sequence continues at coordinate 13,569 of CAZEPL010000065.1, forward strand.
ACATATGTGTAATTTATATTTATATCTGTGTAATCAGTGTAATCTGTGGTTTCAAACAACTCAAACTTGACTTATAATAATAATAATATTAAACTGGCTTTTCTTTTTAAAATCGCTTTTATTAGGGTAAGGGCTACATTAATGCGAAAAAAGCTATATTTACTCATTGTATGCGTTGTTTTTTTAACGTATACTCAATTTAATCTTTTAGCTGAGGAAAACCCTTCCCAAAGTGAAGATATATCATCCCAAGAGTTTACCATTGCCCTGCTCAGACATAATTTCTCACTAAATCCTTTCTATGCGGATGAGCAGTTTGAGTTTCTAGCTCTGGAAGCACTGTTTGAAGGATTAGTAAGCTTTCATCCTATTACTTTTGAACCAATCCCGGCCTGCGCCGAACGCTGGAAAATATCAGACGATGGATGTATTTATACATTTTATCTGCGCGAGCAGGCTCGTTTCAGCAATGGTGATACCGTACGTGCCGGTGATATTAGGGATTCGTGGCTCAAGCTGATAAGCCCGGATACAAAAGGGGCATATGCCTCCTATTTTGATATTATAAAAGGGGCAGCTGATTTCCGTAACGGGATTGATAAAAATCCGGAGTCTGTTGGTATACATGTTATTTCAGAACATGTGCTTGAGGTTGAATTGGAAAACCCTGCCCAGTATTTTCTAAAGCTCCTCAGTGTAATAAACTTTGCCCCCACCCATGTGCTTAACCGCATTCATAATGATTGGGATAAAGCAAATTCTCTTATCGGTAATGGACCTTTTTCAATTCAAGAGCAGACAAAAGACACCCTCGTACTACAGAAAAATAAACACTATTGGGATGCGGAAAATGTGAAAATAAATAAAATCTGTATCCGGTTTTACAATGATGAAACGGAAATTTCAGAAGAGTACAACCAGGGCAGAGTGCACTGGGCCCTGCACTGGGATTTTGAAAAGCTTGAGAATAAATCACATATCCTTGTGGGTAAAAAATTCGCCACCATGTATTACTTTTTTATCTGCTCCGAACCGCCGTGGAATGACGAAAGAGTGCGCAGGGGTCTGGCCTTACTGCTGCCGTGGGAAACCCTAAGGGGGGAAAGTAAATTCCCCTCCAGCGTTTTTGTTCCCGCTATTCCCGGTTATCCGCAAATTAAAGGGATTGAAGAACAGAATAGCGAAGAGGGTCTTGCTCTCCTAAAGCAGGCCGGGTTTGCTCAAGGCAAGGGTCTTCCTAAAATTATTATTTTACAAGAAAAGGGATTAACGGAAAAGGCTGAGCTTATGGCAAAAGCCTGGCGGGAACAGCTCAATGTGGAAGTTGAAGTCAAGGAAACGGGTGAGTACACTTTTTTTGAAGATCTAAAAAGCCAAAAATACACTCTTTCTTCTTGGGTGTGGCTGGGAGATTTTCCTGATCCGCTGGCTTTTTTACTGATGTATAGTTCTAAAAGTAATCTTAATAATACAAACTATTCTGATCCTGAATATGATGATCTGTTAAATCAGGCTTTGGAGCTGAAAGGGCAGGCACGCTATAAAAAGCTCGCCCAGGCTGAAAAACTATTATTGCAAAAGGCAGCTGTACTACCCATTTACAACGCGATATCCTACGACCTTATAAATTTAGACGAGGTAGAAGGCTGGTATGCTAATCCCTTTGATTATCATCCGTTAAAATACATTGAGTTAAAAGATACGAAGATGATTCCGGGTATAGTTAACATACCACCAGCAAAGCTGGTGGTATGTGGGGGAGCACCCTATAGGGGTGCAGGGTGGGAGAAAAAGCCACCACCATGAGTGGTGGCTTTTTCGGAAGTAAAGTATTATAAAAAAACAAATTCTCATTAGTAGGGAGAGTTATGGGTGGTTTATTTGGAGTTATAGCTAAAAATAATAGTGTGACCGATCTGTTCTATGGTACGGATTACCATTCACATCTGGGAACAATGCGCGGAGGAATGGCGGTTTGTAATGGGAATAACATAAACCGTGTCATCCACAATATTACCAATGCTCAGTTCAGATCTAAGTTTGAAGGTGAGCTGGCTTCCCTGCAGGGGAACAGCGGAATAGGTGTAATAAGTGATTTTGAGGATCAACCCCTTATAATTGCTTCTCATCTTGGAGTCTATGCTGTAGTAACCGTCGGGGTGATAAAAAATATTAGCCAACTTGCCCGGCAGGCCTACAAGAATAAAGGCACTCATTTCTCTGAAATGAGCGGTGGTGAGATTAATCCCACGGAAGTGGTATCTACATTAATCAATCAAGGCGGGAGCTTTGCAGATGGAATTAAAAGGGCGCAGGAGAGTATTGAAGGTTCGTGCAGCATACTTCTACTTACCAAAGCCGGAATCTATGCGGCACGTGATAAATTTGGCAGAACTCCGCTTGTTATCGGTAAGAAAGAAAACGCGTACGCTGTCTCACTGGAAACATGTGCTTTCCCTAATTTAGGATTCCATGTTGAAGAATATTTAGGACCCGGACAGATTGTGCATATCACTGCTAACGGTGTTGAGACTATAAAAAAAGCGCACGATACCATGAAAATCTGCTCGTTTATGTGGATTTATTATGGGTATCCCAGTTCCAGTTATGAAGGAATAAATGTAGAAGATGTACGCAATCGTTGCGGGGCATCACTGGCCCGGTTGGAAAAAGAACAAATAGATTATGTGGCCGGCATTCCGGACTCCGGAACAGCTCATGCCATCGGTTTTGCTGCCGAGGCAGGGCTTCCCTATAAACGACCTTTTGTTAAATATACTCCAACATGGACGCGCAGTTTCATGCCTCAGGAGCAGTCCATTAGGAATTTAGTAGCTACCATGAAGCTTCTGCCTATCAAAGAGTTTATTCAAGGAAAAAGTCTGCTTTTTTGTGAGGATTCGATAGTGAGAGGTACCCAATTAAAATTTACTTTAGAAAGATTATTTAAATTGGGAGCAAAAGCCATTCATATGCGGCCTGCCTGTCCGCCTCTTATCTATGGCTGCAGGTTTTTGAATTTCTCACGCTCCAGTTCCGAACTTGATTTAATTGCCCGTAAATGCATAAAGGAGCTGGAAGGCAAGACTGATGCTTGTCTGGATGAGTATGCCGATGCTGATTCGGACAAATATAAACGCATGGTCGATCTTATTAATAGTAAATTGGGTTTTACCTCCCTGCGCTATCAACGATTGGATGATATGGTTAAAGCAATCGGCTTGGCTAAGCATAAGCTCTGCACCTACTGTTGGGATGGAAAAGGGTAACCAAGGCCGGCAGCCAAAAAAGTTGTTGACCAAAATAGACGAAAAACCTATCATTTTAGCGATAAAAGGAGATTTGAATTATAATGCAGTCAACGAAAATATTAGGGATTGCTATTATTATTGTCGGTGTTATTGCATTAGTTATTTGTCTTTTGGCGGATGTAATCGGAATCGGTGGTCAGGGCGATGTTTTTGGTTATAAGCAGATAATCGGTATTGCGGTTGGTGCTGTGGTTTTTGTAGTGGGCATAGTCCTATTATTCAGAAAAAAATAGCGTATTGAGTTCCTTTATTATTCCATATGAACTCTGATAGCGATTTTCAGCTATTTTTTCTATCAATTTAAGCACAATGGCATCGAGGAAATTGGGAACTTCTGCATTTTTTTCTTTACTGCAGTAGGTATTTTTGAAAGATGGCAATATATCCAGCCCATTATATCGTCGGCCTTAAAGGGCAGTTGTCGAGTCAGCATATAATAATAGGTTACTCCCAGAGAATAATAATCGGTTCGATAATCAAGGGGACAATTAGTACGGCCTGTTTGTTCCGGTGATAGATCCTCTCATAATTGCTTTCTATCAATTATAAAAGGGAATTGCTAAAATGTTAAAAAGTAATCCTAAAATCGCTCACTATTACCTGTGCTTGATTCTAAAAATTATTATAATATTCATGAAACATATGATATATAACATTTTTTTCTTAAGGAATATATACTGATGGAGACTTATTAGCATGAGGACATTTCTTGCATAATCCATCTGTATATGCCACTTTTTTTGAAAATTACATATACTATGTGCTTGACCAAGATTATAAAAAAGCATAACAATTATTTTACTTATGTCGGAAACAATAAAAAAAGCTGAAGCCTGGTTTATAACCGGCAGTCAGCATCTCTACGGGGAAGAGACACTTAAGCGGGTGGCCGAAGACTCCAAGCGGATTGCACGCGCTCTGGACAGAGCAATCCGCGTGCCTGTAAAAATCGTTTACAAGGATGTTTTAACTACACCCGAAGCAATCAGCAATCTGTGCCGGGAAGCTAATTCGCATACCGCCTGCATCGGCCTGATTACCTGGATGCACACTTTTTCGCCCGCTAAAATGTGGATCGCCGGCCTGAAGATATTGAAAAAGCCTTTTGTCCATCTGCATACCCAGTTTAACAGGGACATCCCCTGGCAGTCGATTGATATGGATTTTATGAACCTGAACCAGTCGGCCCACGGCGGAAGGGAGTTCGGATTTATCGCTTCCAGGATGAGAATAAGCAGGAAGGTCGTGGTGGGGCATTGGCAGGATGCGGAGATCCAAAGAAAACTGGATATATGGCTGCGAGCCGCATTGGCATGGGATGATTCCCATAAAATGAAAATCGCCCGTTTTGGTGACAATATGCGGGAGGTAGCTGTTACGGAGGGCGACAAGGTCGAAGCACAGATCCGCTTCGGTTACTCCGTGTACGGCTACGGGATCGGGGACCTCTTCCATAGCGTAAACCAGGTGGGAGACGGTGATGTAAAGCGGAAAATCAAGGAATATACCGATCTGTACAAAGTCAGTAAAAATATTCTTGATAAAAAATATAAGTCCCTGTCCGAAGCAGCCGGAATTGAAGTGGGAATGCTGCAGTTTCTCGAACAGGGCGGCTTTAAGGCTTTTACCACAACATTTGAGGATTTACACGGGCTTAAGCAGTTACCCGGCCTGGCGGTTCAGAGATTAATGGCCCAGGGCTATGGTTTCGGCGCTGAGGGTGACTGGAAAACAGCCGCCCTGGTGCGTAGCATGAAGGTGATGTCCGAAGGATTAGCGGGCGGTACATCCTTTATGGAGGATTATACCTATCATCTGCATCCCGATGGCAACAAGGTGCTCGGGGCACATATGCTTGAGGTTTGCCCCTCCATTGCCTCCGGGACCCCTTCTCTTGAGGTGCATCCTCTTTCGATAGGAGGCAAGGATGACCCTGTACGGCTTGTTTTTGACGTTGCTCCCGGACTGGGTTTGAATGCGACAATTATCGATCTGGGAAACCGTTTTCGCATGATTGTGAATGAAGTGGATGTTGAAAAATCTCCCGACCTCCCCAAACTTCCGGTTGCAAGGGTGCTCTGGACACCCATGCCCAATCTTGATGTTGCCGCCGGAGCGTGGATTTTGGCAGGGGGGGCCCATCATACCGGTTTTTCCAAGGCTATAACCAGCGAACACCTGGTGGATTTTGCGGAAATAGCGGGAATCGAAATTTTATTAATAAATGATAAAACATGTCTTTCTGAATTTAAAAAGGAGCTGCGCTGGAACGATGTGTATTATTATTTGTTTCAGCAGAAATTATAATCCTGCCTGAGCCTTGCCTGGAGCAATGGCCGCTTTCTTAAATAAAAAAAAGCAAATGGAGACTGTCATTCTTCAAAAAAGAATTGGGCCAGGAGATCCTTTTGCGATCGCGCCATGGCGGTTAATATTTGAGCTAAATTGCTATTCTCTATTACCTGCTTACTGATTTCTTGGATGGAATTTGTAATTTCATCGATGGCCGTGGTATTCTTGCTATTAATTTCATCTAAAATAAGCATAGCCTGCCGCACACTTTCAGATACTGATTTCATTTTATTAATTTCATTAACGATCTCCTCAATATTATTTTTATTTTCAGTAGAAGCCGTTACAATATTGTTGAGCATATCATAAGCTGTTTGCGCCAAATGAGAGCTTTTATTTATATCGTTCATGCCTTTTGAGATTGTTTGAGTTGCATCTTGGATATTTTTAAGAATCGTATCAATAATCTTTTTAATGTCCCCGCTGCTCTGCGCCGATTTATCGGCAAGTTGAATTACTTCATTGGCTACAACTGAAAATCCCTTGCCTTCCTTCCCCGCTCTTGCGGCCAAGATTGAAGCATTTATGGCAATTAAGTTGGTGCGCACGGCTATGTCATTAATCACTGCCATTATATTCTGAATTCTTAATGTGTTCTCGCTTAATGTGTTTATTATTTCAGTTGCCGATATGGTTGACTTAAGAGTTTCACCCATGGCTTGGTTGCTGTTGTCTACTATTTTTGACCCTTCTGTGGCAGACTGCTTGGTATTATCAGCGCTTTCATAACTGTCGGAAGATTTTTGTGTTACGTCATTAACATAATCGAAGAGCAAAGCAATCTGCTGCTCTGTATCCAAAAGCTGTTTTGCCTGATGGGAAATACTGTCGTTTACCATATGCATGGTATTATTTATCAGGTTTGCGGCCTGCCCTAATTGGGTGGCGGCAGCCGCCATATCTTCACTGAGATGGAATAGATGCTGAGTATTATACAAAAGGGTATTAAACATACCTCTGAAACTTAAGGGTTCCGCGTTGTATGTGGCAAAGACTATGCCGTCTTTCGTAAATTTATTAATATGAGGAATTAAATCCTTATCAAAAAGGGGCAGGGCGACAGCCTGAGACTGTTTGGAGATTAATTGATTGAGGACGCCCGAAAAAGCTTGAACGCTGAAATCGCCTTTGCGCATCTGTTCGGGGACAACAATGTCCACGACTGCGGAATGTCCTCGAAGAGCCTTTGCTGCATCAGCGGCGCCTTTAAAGACAGGTTCCCAGAATATTTCTTTATCCGGCAAAAGGATGGCAATCCTGAAAGTCTGGCTTTTACTATTTTCCACGGGTTTTGCCAGTGTCTGGCTTGCTTTATCGGATAATATTTCTCCTGAATCTGCATGCCAGTATTTGTCGCAATTCTCTAAATTAACCTCCTCCAAATCAGTGAGCAGCCTGGTTACCATGGGTTTTTTTCTGGTAACCAGGTAATTATAGAGATGAATTACGGGATTATATCCCTGCATATAGGGGTTTTGGGAGAGGGTAGCGGAAATAAGACCCGTCTTTAGGAAGCGGATAGTCTCTTTTGTGATATCGTGGGTAACAATTTTAATTTCTGCTGTTTTGCCCATGTCTTTTAAAGCTTTGGCGGCTGCTGCGGGTGTGGTGCCTTCCGCAATATAAATTCCTTTTAGATCAGGATATTTATGTATTAATTCTTTTGTGAAATTATATGTTTTTTCATACTCTTCGAATTCTTCCAGTACTTCCACTATCTCAACAGCCGGATATTTAACGGCCAACATGCTGACGAATCCTTTTCTGCGTATATTCTGCGACGATCTTTTAAAGCTATTTAATAAGACTGCCACTTTACCCCTGCCATTTATTAAGGTTCCTAAGATATTAGCGCACTGCTCACCTTCCAAATAACTATCCGCTCCTACGTAACAGAGACGCTTACATGAAATCGATGTTATGCTGTTATAATCGTTAATAATTTCGAGAATAGTATTTACCATTTTATTGTATTGGTCTATCAGATCGTTTATATATCCGTTTGTCTTATTCTGCAGGGGTTTTGCCATGATACTCTCTAGTTTAATAGTAATATTTCCCCTGGCCAGTTCGGAGAGGGCGATATTATATAGTTTCAGATCGTTGTTTATTAAAGAGTGTTGGGCTTTCCTTAATCTTTCAATCGGCTGTGTTATACGCAGGCGTATAAACATATAGGTACTTGCCACGGATATAAAAACGAGCACGAGCAAAATTAACGTTATAATATTTAGAGGGATATTGAGAGTGAACTGCAAAATATGTAATGCCAATAGTATTAGGATTAAAAACAAACTTACCAATATAGATATTTTTAACAAATCTATTTTAAATTTGATCATGTCTTTATTCTCTAGGCTACACTAGTTACTTATATTATATGAGACTTTTCTTATTATTGCCAGAGAAAATTTACCTGCTTATTTTTAAAATAAGCTGTTTTGAATTAATGGGGCCTAATCATGAAAAATCGCTTGGACATATTTTTTTTGACATCTTGCACCTTTTATATATAGACTGTGTTCTATAATTTACATTTCTTAAGGAGTCGAAAATGAAACTACTAAAAAAGAGTCTATTACTTGTTCTGATATTTGTTCTGACTATTATTTCTTGCAGTGTGGATTTAAAGACATTGGAAAATTATACCGATACATATGTTTCCTACAGCAAAGCGGATTCAAAACTGCATGAAGCCAAGCCTTACGGAATTGTTATTACCAAAGAAAATGGCGATTATTTTTTATCTGTTTGGTATGAGACTATTGATGGCGAAAAAACTACCGGCAAAGAGAAATTAGCCGTTGCGGGCGGAAATTATCAGCCCGGTGAGGGGAAATTAATTAACTCCATTAATGTAAATGGTGACAGTATAACCTGTCAGGTATCGGAAGCACTCTATGACATAATCCAGATCGGACCAATGTTAACGGAGTGGTACTGCAAAAAGTTTAATCCCGAAATGCTGTCTGTCTCGACGTTACCCTGGAAGATGCCGGTGTACGGCTTGATAAGTTTACTCAACTAAACTCGGATATATCCAGGGAAAGAGGCATCTTTAGTTACAAACGGCTTGAAAATGCGGGGGAAGTACTGAAGATTGATAAAGATGATAAAGGCATAATGGTTGAACTGAAGAGCATCGGAAACGTGAGCATAAGACTGTCAAATCTTCTCGATATAGAAAAATATCAGAAATTGAAAGAAGGAGACCGTGTAAGCTACAGAGGAAGAGTTGTATACATCCAGCTGCCTTTTGTAGAAGAGGATCCTGTCGTATTAATTCTTGATGATGTGGTCT
>CAZEPL010000066.1:0-21930 GCA_964514135.1 uncultured Spirochaetaceae bacterium
GTTTTTTTTATCATTTTAAACTTATATGAACCTACAAAATAAATACCCGGCTTTTTAATAACAGGATCAATCTCCTTTTTACCTTGCATGGGAAAGTAAAAGGTATATTCAGTGTTAAACGAAGTCCCTCCAAACTCTCTAAATTGATAAATACCTGGTTTAACTAAATCATTAAAAAAACACCATCATTCACTCCAAAGCCAAACCATGGTTTATCGGTTTTTGGACTTAATTGATACAAATAAACAAAATGTAAATCAGTAGGAGCATCCTCCATATCCATATATCCCACAACTAATGATTGGTCCGGATCTTTTGGCTCCTCTAAGTAAGCAGGAAATCTAAGCAGGGCGCAGCAATTCAATAATAGAATTATACATACGCCTAAAAATACACTCACAAATCTTTGATTTCTTTTCTTCATATTTTTACTCCTTTACTTATTTTTATATCAACTGCAATTATTAGCAGTATAATATCCAGAACTATTAATCAATTCAATAATAAATAATTAAAACCCAACTGCTAAATATACAGATAACCACGATGGATATTCTTCAGCATCTTCAAAACTAAAAATATTTTAACCTATCTGGTATTCACAGCATATTAAGAATATGGGATCTTTACTAAAACCTAATTGGACTCCACCTCCGACGACTATCAAATAACCACCATACTCCGGAAAATCACTATTCATTCTAAATACAAGACAACCTGATACATAGGGTATAATTGAAAGAATAGAAATTCTTAGCGGTAACTGAAGATGATTAGCCCAAACAAGTTGAAACGTTGAGCTTTGAATCTCTGAACCAAAACCATCATCAATCGTTAGGGGGCGAATACCGATTTCCACTCCTGTAGTTATATAGTCGGAAAATTTAAAATGCACTCCACCGCTCCACATTGGTGTAGCAATATCATCAAAATCAAGTTGGGCTCCGCCGAACACAAGGAAATAATATGGTGTTTCCCTTATTATTCCCTCTTGCTCATCTGGTTTGGAAGAAAAAGCTCCGCCCTCTACCGGGAAATGATTTAAATGCCAGTCACCATGTTCGTAGACCCAGGAACTCGATAACTTTGTGTCCCCTAAAGAAAATGAAACAGAGGTAGTTTGGTAACTATTAGCGACATCTCCTTCTACTGCTAAAAAAGTCAGGTTTGGAGTTTCTTCCTGTTTAACAACTTGCATATAAATCGAATAAGCTATAGCCATTCGAGTAGCTTCAATAGGAGATGCGTTATAAAAAGTACCAATAATTTCATCTTGTATTTCCTTGGTCGCGCGTTTAAGAACTTCAGAAAGTGCCGCTTCACCGCTATTCAGCACATATTCAAGAGAAATAAAGTGTGTTATCTACTTGTATGGATTTCCTGAAGATGAAAAAGCTGTAATAAAATCCCGGCAGCTTTTTTCCAGAGCAGCGTTTGATTTTTCTTTAGCTGCATGATGAGTTTTTGAGAGTGATGTATCTATAAACTTCTTGACTGCCGCTGCAGGAATTGAGAAATTTGTCGCTTGCCTGCCGATTATTTTCCAAGTATTAACCCCAACTACTTTATATCCTGTATTAACTTTATTATCAGCTACAAGCAAAGGACCACCTGAGTTTCCGGCATCAACCTGGGCTGAATGTTGAATGAGAGAAGTAATTTTAGGGTCTACAAGCTCCGGAACTTTGGCATAAGCATTACTGATATTTCCTTTTCCAAGCTGCCACATGGGTTTACTAAGAAGACCCGGATATCCTGCTGTCCAGACTTCAAGTCCATCCCTTATGTTCATATTCGAAAGATAGAGCCCTGATGCAAAAGGACGCTTATTATTTTGAAAAGCAATAATCGCAAGATCAACTGTTTTATCCACAGCAAGTACAGAACAGTTCTGATAGACAATTATTCTACCATCTTCTTTCTCAAACTCTAAATTTACTGATTCTGCTTCCGCTACAACATGATAATTGGTAATAACATAATTTTGTCCATTAGCTACCACATAAACAAAACCGGAGCCATATGTACCTTCAGCGTAAGCTGTAAGCATATCAGCTATATCAGTATAACCATTCCAACTCATGGTACTGCTTAAAGAATTAAAAAACTCTATTGTCTTTTGGCTATAAATCGGACGAACTATAGGAATATAATCCCTTAGTTGTGCAGAGAGAGAGAATGTAATAAATACTAATGTTATTTTTGCAAGAAGCTCCTAAAATGGAAATTGCTAAATTATTATTGTATAACGAATAAGTATTTTACTAACTTAATATATTTTGAGTTTTGCAATTTCCTCACAAATATTTTTTATCACATCGGCCACAGACTTTAACAAAAATAACTAAACACATCATCTGCTTTTTAGAAGTGTAATCAGATCTTTAGGTTTATAAATCCCTTTTTCCGTTATAAATCCGGTAATCAGCCGGGCCGGTGTGATATCAAAGGCATTGTTTAAAGCCGTGCTTCCTGCCCCGAACAACCGCACCTTCTGCATTTTACCGTGCCGCAGTCCGTTAATGCATAGTACTTCCTCGGGATCTCTTTTTTCAAGCGGAATGTCGCTGCCGCTTTCTCTACTCCAGTCTATGGTCGGTATGGGCAGTGCCACGTAGAAAGGGACTTGATTGTCATAAGCGGCCAACGCCTTCAAATAAGTTCCGATTTTATTGGCCGTATCGCCATTGGCCGCCACTCTGTCCGCGCCTACAATAACCATATCGACCTTGCCTTCGCGCATCAGCAAACCGCCTGAATTATCACAGATTAATGTATGAGTAATCCCCTGCTGCCGCAGCTCCCAGGCGGTCAGTCTACCCTGATTGCGGGGTCGGGTTTCGTCGACCCACACATTCAGCGCTATACCCTGCCTGTGGGCTTGATATATGGGTGCTGTAGCCGTACCGTGATCAATACAGCCCAGGGCGCCCGCATTGCAGTGGGTGAGGATCTGTACCGGCCGGCCCTTATTTTGTTTACTTATTTTTTTAATGAGAGGAAGGCCATAATTACCGATAACCCGACAGCGCTCTACATCTTCTCTGGCAATCATCTCTGCCGCTTGTAAAGTATGCTCCCTCTTCTCCGCCATATTTCCCGCTTTTTTTAGTTGCAAACGCTGTATATCCAGGGCCCACATAAGGTTAACGGCTGTAGGTCGCGAAGCGGCAAGCAGTTTAAAAGCTTGTTCCATAAAATCCCAACCGCGCTGTTTTTTCATCGCTTCCGAAAGCGCCAGATATATACCATAGGCCGCGGCCGCTCCTATAAGCGGCGCGCCCCTTACCTGCATGTCTTTTATCGCCCTTACCATCTGTCCTACAGTATGTATCTTCCGGATTACAAATTTAAAAGGTAAGAAACGCTGGTCGATGATACATACATGCTTTTTATTGGGTGCAAGCCAAATAGTGCGGTACTGTCTGCCATCTATAAGCATTAGTTCCTCTCCTTACAAACATTCTTATGTATACTCCGAATTATAATAATATAGGAAAGACAGCAAAAGGGTATCACTTTTTTAAAATTCTTTAAATGAATATGGACTGATCTATTCCTGGGAAAAAATATCAGATAGCAAAATACTGCAGGTGCCGCTTCCCAAAGCGGAATTGCATTTAGCTTTAGATTTATATATATGAGGAAATTGCAAAACTCAAAATATATTAAGTTAGTAAAATACTTATTCGTTATACCATAATAGTTTAGCAATTTCCATTTTAGAAGCTTCTTGCAAAAATGTTATTTTTGCAAGGTTCGTTACACTCAAACAGATTTTGTTAAATCATCATTGACAAAGCAATGAGCGCTGTATACTCTTTAAGAGGGAAACAAAGAGGTGTAAGGTTATGGATGATACTATTATGTCTAACAGCAAAGTAGGAGACCGCTTAAACAGATACAAAAAGCACGATGTGTTTAGTCTGTCCTTTCAGGGAAAATCAATGCCCGTGGTAGGCTCTATTAGCGTGGGGAGAGATAAAAGTAATAACATCCAGATTGATGATAATCTCACCTCCCGCCGGCATGCCGTTATTCAAAAAATCAAAAATGCCTTTTTTATTAAAGACCTCCACAGCACAAATGGTACTTTTGTAAACAACAAAACTGTACCGGAAGGCAAATATTATAAGCTGCACAGAAATGATGTGATTAAAATCGGCCGTACGGAGATAATAGTTACTTAGGGTATTGAAAAAAAATCATAAATAATAAGCTTACGATCCGGTTTTTTTTAGATTTGACATTGACAAGCTGCTCTGCATTTTCTATCATGGAATGAGATATTTCTTAGCAAAAGGAGGAGAAGAAATATGAAAAAATTCTTTATTTTATTAATGTTGGTGAGTTTCGTATTTGCGATGTGTAAATCGACTGATGAATCAACCACAGATGCAAGTTCGATGGGGAATGCGATGCTCACTGAACCTAATCCGGACGATCCTTTATCCACTAACTATATGGCCTTTTCTCCAAACGGAGACGGCAAACAGGATACCATAAACGTAATTCCCAACCTGAAAGACACCGAAGGTGTTACTCAGTATGAGTTACGTATTACGGATGCAAAAGGTAATGTCGTAAAAAAAATGTCAGGTGAGCTAAAGGATCTTAAAACATATTCGTGGGACGGTAAGGATGATAATAAGAAACTCATGCCGGAAGGTATGTATAGAGCGGAGATCACCCTGATTACCGCTTCCGGAGAGAAAAAGGTAATAAGCTCCAACTACTTCAATCTGGATAACTCCCCGCCGGTAGTAGCCATGACTCTGGCACCCCTTCCCTTCTCGCCGGACGGTGACGGTGAAGCGGATACACTTACCCTTACCCTGACGGTTAATGATATAAGTCCTGCGGCAAGCTGGAGTGTAAAAATAAGAGATGAAAACAAGAAGCTCTTTCACACCCTCAAAGGAACGGACACTGTTCCCGCTCAAAAAACATGGAACGGCTATTCCGCAAACGGTAAACAGGTTAAATCGGCTTCAACTTATAATGTAGAGTTTAGCGTAGTGGACAAAGCGGGTAATGCGGCTTCTACGCTAGCAGATCTGCCTGTCGACATTCTGGTCTTTAAAGCAGGCAGCAAACGCAAACTTTTTGTGCGATCCATTACTTTTAAAGCCTATAAAACCTCTTTTTCAAACATTAACACAGGCGAAGTGAGAGATGTTGTACGCTGGATAGCAAACATCTTAAAGAAAAATCCCAGTTATAACTTAATTGTAGAAGGACACGCCCTTAATATATATGAAAACAAACCGGATAAATATCAGGAAGAAGAAGCGATTCTCATCCCTCTGTCTGAAAAACGGGCACAGCTCATCAAAGATCTGCTGGTAGCTGAGGGGATCAGTGCCGACAGAATAACAATCCAGGGATTGGGAAGCAGCGAGTCGATCGTCGCACAGAGTGATGCTTCAAACCGCTGGAAAAACAGACGAGTTGAGTTCTTACTCGTAAAGTAAAAACCTTTATTGTATAAATAGCCGGGGGCTGTTTTTGAAAAACAGCCCTTTTTTTATCAATAACATGGAAAAAAGCGCTATGCTTTTCGTGTTTTGGCAAGAATAATGGAAAGCAGGCCGTTCTGAAAGCTAACCGAAATATTTTTATTTTCCACATCATTGGGAACGGTAAAAGAACGCGAAAAACCGGGCTTCCTGCGTTCTTTAAGCAGATAGATATAGTCTCGCTCTACCTCATCTTCTTCCCGACTTGACTGCAGTATGATAAGCTTCTCATCGATTTTTACCAGTACATCATTATTGTTTAAACCGGGCAGTTCCGCCTCAAGGATATAGCATTCCTTTTTTTCTTTTATATCAACAGCGGGATAACTATCTATAAAAAAAGGCGTATGGGCAAAAAAATCCTCATACTCATCGCTCACTGAATCTTGGACTACAGCTAAATTTTCTGTTGAGTCTTCCTCATTTGCCATATTGGGTTCCTCCTTATTAAAAGCAACATGTGTTATTCATTTAATAGCTGCAAAAACCATGCCAAAATAATGCAATTAAGCTAATTCTATATAATGAAAGCAATTAAAAATACAATGCCGATCTTAAGCTCACGCTCATAATACTTTGTTTACATAACTGTATTATTTATCATACATTTTATGTTATAATACTATACACTTCCACCTTAAAGCAGTAATGTCTGAAATAATAATTGTTGGTCTTATACTCTTGACTATCCTTTTCTTGTTTTGTTATCTTTATATTTCCATTAGTCTTAAATTAGAAAATTAACATCCCTCTTAAAAAGGAGAGATCAGAAAATAGATGAAAAAAGCACAACCAACAAATAAAGCTCTGGGTATTTGTCTTGGAGCGTCCACAATAACTGCAGTGGAACTTAAGCAAGAGAACGGTAATCTTGCTATTGAACAGACCATTATCCTTCCTCATGAAGGTAATCCGAAAAAAGTATTTGCCGAGCTCATAGAGAAATTCAAAAACAATGACCACAAGGTACTGGTAACCGGCCGCAAATTCCGTACCTTTGTACAGCTGCCGAATATCACCGAGCCGGAAGCTGTAGAATATGCTCTGGATTTTATTTCAAACGGCAGCAAAAAATACGACGCCATAGTATCTGCGGGCGGTGAAACCTTTATGGTTTACAGGCTCGATCACAACCACAAGGTAGTAGGAATTTCAACAGGAAACAAATGTGCCTCGGGCACCGGTGAGTTTTTCCTTCAGCAGATAAAGCGGATGAATCTCGGTATCCGCGAAGCCGTGGATCTGGCCGGCAGGGGCAGACCCTATGCGGTCAGCGGCCGCTGTTCCGTATTCTGCAAATCCGACTGTACCCACGCCCTTAATAAGGGAGAACCGATTGCCAATGTAACCGCAGGTCTCTGCCAAATGATAGCGCAAAAAATAACCGAGCTTTTGGCAAAAATACCGCATGATAATATAATAATTGTAGGCGGCACTGCGCAAAACAAAGTAGTAATTGATAATATAAAAAAAGAAATCAAAAACGTGCTGGTACCTTCCGAAGCAGCCTATTTTGAAGCCCTAGGGGCTGCAATCGCCGCTTTTAACCGCGGCGAAAAGATCTCCGCAAAGCTTTATAATGAGGGTCATTCCAGCTTTTCCTTCCTGCCGCCGCTTCAGGATTTCGAAAATTTAGTAACATTTAACAGCATTACCTATGCCAAAGCAAAAAAGGACGACACCTGCCTGATCGGACTCGATGTGGGGTCCACCACCACCAAGGCAGTGCTTTTAAGGCCTAAGGACAATGTGTTTCTGGCCTCCGTGTATCTGCGCACCAACGGGAATCCGGTGGAGGCCTCCCGCCAATGCTACGAGAGCATTTTAAAACAACTGGGCGGAACCCAAGTAAATATAATCGGTGTCGGGGTAACCGGCTCGGGACGTCAGATTGCCGGTCTCTACTCGCTGACCGACGGAATTATTAATGAAATAATCGCTCACGCCTCCGCTGCCGTATATTTTGATCCTGATGTGGACACAATTTTTGAGATCGGCGGGCAGGATGCAAAATATACGTATATCACCAATTCGGTGGCCTCGGATTACGCCATGAATGAGGCCTGTTCTGCGGGAACCGGCTCGTTTTTAGAAGAGGCGGCTTATGAATCCTTAGGCGTTAATGTCGAAGATATAGCCGAAGCAGCTGTTCAGGGAAAACGCCCGCCCAACTTTAACGATCAGTGTGCGGCTTTTATCTCTTCGGATATTAAGAATGCCTCTCACGAAGGTATTTCACGCGACGATATTTTAGCGGGCTTGGTATACTCTATCTGCTTTAATTACATAAACAGAGTAAAAGGCTACCGCCCTGTGGGAGAAAAGGTGTTCGTACAGGGAGGGGTTTGTTACAATCGAGCCGTTCCTCTGGCAATGGCAGCCATCTTGCGCAAGCCGATTGTCGTTCCGCCGGAACCCGGACTCATGGGCTCTTTTGGTGTAGCCCTGGAATTGAAAAAACGCATTGATTTGGGGTTGATTCAGAAAAAGCAGTTTGATTTAAAAAACATGATTGCAAGAATTGTAAGCTACGAAAAACCTTTTATCTGTGCCGGCGGTAAGGAAAAATGCGACCTTAAATGCAGTATAAACCGCATCCGCATTGAAGACAACCTCTATCCTTTTGGCGGTGCCTGCAACCGTTATTACAATCTACGCTTTAAAATAAAAATGGATCCGGAGCAGCTCGATCTGGTCAAGGTCAGAAACGAACTGCAGTTCGAAAAATACGCGCCACCCATTGTGCAAAACAAGCAGGGACCGCTTATCGGTATTAACAAGAGTTTCCTCACCGAAAAACTGTTTCCCCTCTATTATAACTTTTTTAGCAGTCTGGGCTGCAGAGTTATTGTTCCACAGGAAATGAATCACGAGGCACTGGATCGGCAGACCTCATCTATGTGCTATCCTGCTCAAATTGCCATCGGCTTTTTCGATACCCTTACCAGCCAGAAACCGGACTACTATTTTATGCCCCATATCGAAGAACTGTATGTTCATGGAGGCAATACACGTAAAGAATTTTCCTCAACCTGTATTTTTATTCAGGGTGAGGCCTTCTGGATGCGCCAGATCTTTAAGGACAAGCCTTTAGGCGACAAAATACTTGCGCCCACTATCAATTTTAACGAAGGTTACGAAAAAGGCCGCCCGGCTTTTCTTGCCGTTGCCAAACAACTAAAATTCGCAAAAAAACAGGCCGAGCTCGCCTTTAGTAAAGCGGTGGCCATGCAGCAGGCCTTTGAAGATGAATGCTGGGCCATCGGGAAAAAGGCTATTGAGGATCTCCACGCTCAACCGGACAAAATCGCGGTTGTAGTATTGGGGCGTCCCTATAATGCCTTTAGTGATGAAGCCAATAAAGGTATTCCGAAAAAAATTACCACCAGAAGTCACCTGGTGATACCCGCGGATATGATCCCTATTGATAATGAGCCGCTGGCCTTTCCTCATGATGATTACCTGCACTGGGAAATCGGACAGCAACTTATCCGGATTTCTCAAGTTATAAAGCGCGACCCTCAGTTGTTTGCCGTGTTTATTACGAATTTTCTGTGTGCGATTGATTCATTTCTGGTCACCTATTTCCGAAAAATCATGGGTACCAAACCCTCGCTTACACTGGAACTTGACGGACATACTGCCGATGCCGGGATAAACACACGCATAGAAGCTTTTTTGGATATCATCCACAACTATATACAGGTTCAAAAAGACGTGCAGCTCTCAGTTCAGAACCACTTCAAACCCGCACGGATGAGCATTGAGCATACGGGGATCTTTTTTGTGGATGCCGAAGCAAAGAAATTTTCACTGAAACATCCCCAGGTTACCATGATAATCCCCTCGATGGGCGATCTGGGAAACCGTGCTTTTGCGGCTGTGTTTCAAAAACTGGGAATAAAGGCCATCGCACTTCCAATAGCTGATATCGAAGTCCTGCGCTTCGGGCGCGGAGTAACCACCTGTAAAGAATGCCTGCCTATGATCATCTGCGTCGGATCCATGCTTAAATACCTGAAATATCAAAACAATCCAAATGAAAAGCTGGTAGTATTTCAGCCGCGGGCTGCAGGTTACTGCCGTTTGGGTCAGTATCATGTGTATATGAATATGCTTATTCGCGAACGCCGGCTTTCCAATGTCGCGGTATTATCTCTAGCCAATGAAGAGCGCTATGCGGGTGTCGGACCTACCTTTGCTCTCTCTGCTTGGGAATGTATTGTGGTAAGCGATGTAATGGATGACATCCGTAATTCCATCATGGTCTTAGCCCAGGATCCTAAAAAAGCCATGCAAATTTTTAATGAAGAATTTTCTAAGATTGTAGATACCTTTGCGGGAACTATTAAACACTCCATCTACCGCCAACTTAAACTTACCGCCAAACGGCTTAAGGAAATACCGCTCAAAATGACTATAACACAGGCACCTCAGGTGATTGTTATGGGTGAGATCTTTGTACGACGCGATTCCTTTTCCAACCAGAACATTGCCAAAATGTTGGCAGAGCGCGGATTTGTAGCCCGGCTTTCTCCTGTAATGGAATGGATATACTACCTTAACTATATGATCAAGCACGGACTGCACAAAGCGGACCATACCCTGCTCGGTGCACTGGAATTCTTTATTTCCGATAAAACACAGCATATTGTTGAAAAGAGAATAAAAAAGATACTTAGCAACTCCGGTCTTTATGAAGTGGAGTTGATAGATATTGACGATATCGTTAATTTTTCCAAACATATCGTACCACCGGCATTAAAGGGCGAACCGGGTATGATTATGGGTATACTCATGCGCGATGCCTTGAATAAATACGCAGGGATTATCAATATCGGACCATTCGGCTGCATGCCTGTGCGATTTACGGAAGCAGTTGTCTCCAACAACACAGATATGGAAAGCAAGACAGAAGCCTACGATCAGGCGGGAGCAGACATGCGGGCTTTTATTGAGCGGTTTGCAGGGGATGAACGCATTCCTTTTCTTACGGTTGAATGCGACGGTAATCCCTATCCGCAGTTATTAGAAGCACGCTTTGAAAGTTTCTGTCTGCAGGCATCCCGTGTGGCTCTAAAGCAGGGCAAACAATCAGCCATGCCCGTAAGTATTTAATGCAGCACAACACGCATGATTTTATCTCTTACCGCTTCTTTTATAGAGATAAAAGAAAGGCTTAGACTGGAATCTTTTTCCGAAATCCTGGCAATGCGTGTCTGTAGCACAAGCGGTTCGGTTGGCATAATTTTCATAAGCAAAATCAACTCAAGTCCTACAAAAGCCTTTATTCCGGGATTCTTTACTTTGGCACCACCGCCGCCCAAATCAAGAAGATACGTATGATAGATTTTACCGGTATGACCGGGAAGCTTAAGCACTACGGGGAGGTGCATCGGTTTTCTATAATAGTTACGGTTCTGAACCCGCTCCAGATGCTCGGAATGTGCCAGCTTGAGCCAGTTTTCTCCGCTCTCAATAACCTGGGTGCGTACCATATAATACCCCGAACGAGAATCGACCTCCAGCATGAGCGAACTCCCGCTTTGAGCCCCCGCTTTGGTTGTTATAGTAAGCCCCTGTTCGTCGATTGCTTCAATTCTCCCTTTGACCATACCGCCCTTTAAAAGGTTGAGGCGCACATAAACCCCTGTAACAAACTCTGCGGTTGAATGTAACTGATGCGATCTGCTTACACTGCTGCCGCCGCTTGCGCCCGAGAATCCCAGCTTTATCCTCATTTTAGCGATCTCTGCATCATCGATACGCTCTTTCTCACTCATATGCCTGGCACAGGTATTAAAGGTATGAGCATGCGTGAGGATATCGCTGAGATATTTTTTATCGCGCGGAAAGTAGCGGGTCATTTTCTCAATAAACATTTTTTCTTGAGGAGTAAGTCCTTTTTTAATAATAATGTTTTGAAAACGCTCCCGAGAGCGCTTGAGAGTTTTTCTTCTGTTTTTAATCTGGAAAATAATAAACAAAAGCAGAGCGAGCATTGCAAGCCCTAAAAGCACGGCAAACATAATGTACTGGGGAGGGCTTTTCTGAAAACCTCCGCTTACCTCATCGAAAAATTCTCTAAGCTTTTCATCATCTAAAATGATTATTTGCAGCATATCCATGCACTAATAAATTATAAAAGCGCCGCACTCCATTACGAAGTAACCTTATAGACAACATCATGAGACCGGACTTTATCGGAAACCTTAATCCCCACGGCTGCCCCGGGTCCGGCTTCCTGTACGCTTTCATGTTCAATCTGCATAGATTCAATCGTAAAAGTAACATCTGTTGTATGACCTTGAATGTGAAGGGTATCGCCGACGCGAATGGTCTCATCTTCAACCGTAATTGCCGCCACTCCGATCTGTGCAAAATAATCTTCAATTATACCAATTCTAACTTCTGCCATATTTACTCCTTTATTAACTAAAATTATAGTAACAGTATAAATGATAGGTATAAAATTTCAAGAAGCGCTTAAAAAAAAGCTCTATATTAAGTATGTAAGAAGCTCATTATCTCATCATACTCCTCTTCAGTAAGCTTGCCCAGCTCCAGGCAAACCGTAAGAAAATCAAAGATATGCAGATACGAATGAAGAGTGATACCATGCTGCTTCAGTTCGTCTTTGCAGGCAAGCCCGCGTTCAATAAGCACAGCCAGATCACTTACTATAAGTCCCTGCTCCTGTAAAATGCTCACAGCCTGCAGCTTGCTCACACCTGTTGCGATAAGATCGTCAAGCAGGAGGACTTTTTCGCCCTTTTTATACTCCCCCTCAACCGGTTTTTTAGTACCGTGCTGTTTTGTTTCAAGACGGGGGAAAACAAGCGGCTTATCCAGCATAAGCGAAACCACCGCAGCAAAAGCTACCGCGGCGAAGGGGATTCCCGCCAAACGGTCAAATTCAAGCTCCTTTATAATACTGCAGTACGCAGCAGCCACCCGGCCCATGAGCTGCGGATGCGAGATAATAAGGCGCATATCAATATAGAATGGTGAGATAATGCCCGATTTTAAGGTAAACCGTCCCAATTTAAAGCAGCCGGCCTGAATGAGTTCCGTAATAAGACTGCGTTTTCCCTGAGTAAAGGCTGGACCCGCCTTTTTAGCCGGCAGTTCTTTGACCTGAGTACTATTTAACTCTCGCGAGCGTGCGGCAGCCAGCTTTTTTTTAGCCTGCCGTATCTCCTCTACTGCCTGCTCTGCCGCCAGTCCGGGAGAGGCGGCCTTTGTTATGCCGCGTGAAATATTAAGCAGTATTCCCATACCGTCACCGCGCATACCCGCAGCCAAAGCCCGGTCTATCCTGCCCCCCTGTGCACCGATACCGGGTGCCAATAACCATACGTCGGGTAATTCCCTTCTTATTTTTGCCAGTGCACCATAATCATTACCGGCCACTACCAGTCCTATTCGGCTGCTCCAACCTGCTGCCTGGCGGGCCACCCTTAGATAATACTCTTCAATTCCGTGAGCATCGCATACCTTAATCTTCTGGAGCTGAGCTGATCCGGGATTGGAAGTGCGGCAGAGTATAAAAAGCCCCTTATCTTTGTACTCTAAAAAAGGCTGCACGGATTCTTCACCAAGATAGGAATTAAGGGTAACGGCATCAGCATGTAAATGATCAAAGATTGCGGCCGCGTAGGCCTTGGCCGTATTTCCGATATCACTGCGCTTGGCATCGATGATCACCGGTATTTCATCCGGGATGAGAGCGCTTATAATATGTTCGAGTGCTTTTAATCCGGCAACTCCGTATGCTTCATAAAAGGCAATGTTGGGCTTAAAGCAGGCTGCATACTCCTTGGTTTGCGAAATAATCTTTTCAGCCCAGCTTACAAACTCTGAATAACAATCTTCTGCCGGCAGCTTGTCCTGTGGATCAAGCCCCACACAGAGAAGTGTATTTTTGCTTTCAATCCGGTCAGCTAAACGCTGAAAAAAACTTTTCATATCCTCTTCTCCTGTTTTTTAAATGGCCGTTAGCACCGCTTTAGGGCGCTCTTTAAAACCTCGGTGCATGCTGCCGGTACAACTTGTTTCCGTATAATAGCTTATGTCATTATAATAGGCAAGATATGCTTTTTAGCTAGCCGGCTTTTAAATTGTCTGTGCAGTTTGCTTCACCTGTTCACAGATTGCTACAGATATTATATTATGATAAAAATTCATACAGGGGGCCTTGGTATGGTGTTAAAGAAAGCATGTTATGTCCTGATATTTTTACTGATTACTCCTGCTGCTTGGATTTATGCGGAAGATTCCGCGCTGAGAGCAGAAGTATACGAGAATGAATACGGCCTGTGCAACGTTTACCTTATAGCGGGTAACAGGATTATCAATATCACCAAGTTTAAAAATCCGCATCATATTTACCGGGTGGAAATATCTCCGTCGCAAAAGTGGCTGCTTGTAGTGCATATGGACTATAAACCACTTAAACTGTCCGTGTACAACCTCTCCACATTCAAACTTCTGGGGCAAATCGAACCTGGGCACGGAGGACATTTTTATTGGACAGCGTCAGATTCTTTGCTTCACTACTGGGGCTGAGGTACAAACTGTGCCATTTACCGATTGTATGATCACAATTTAAACACCTTATTAACAAACGGAACCACGGGTATCTCGCTGTCACCCTTACGAGATAAAATGATTACCTTCCCTTCCACTGCAGCGAGTGATGAGAACATAGTGGTACACTATTTTAATAATCTGCATACGAAACATAAGCTATCAATACCCGGTCTTATGGCTGTATCGCGTATTGTATGGGTAGACAAAATAACTGTGACAATCGAATATTATCATAAAAATGATAAGCGACTTCAGATTACAAAACAGCTGCCGGCCGAGTAATAGTAAAAATAGAGGAAATTGCAAAACTCAAAATATATTAAGTTAGTAAAATACTAATTCTTTATACCATAATAATTTAGCAATTTCCATTTTAGGAGCTTCTTGCAAAAATGTTATTTTTGCAAGAAGCTCAATAATTTAAAATATTTTCTTGACCTGACAATAGCTTTACAGTTTACCTTCTCTACTATTGGCAGCTAGCCAAAAACTAACTTATTTAAACGGAGGTATTAACTTATGGATACGAAAAGATCGGATAATATTGTGCAGGCTTACTTGCAGCAAAAGCCCAAATTACAGAGAAGACTGCAGAGCTTTTCGGCTACATGGCAGACAACAACGGACAAACTCTTTGCCCTTTTATGTCCGGCCCGAGAAGCGGACTGGATACCCGGCTGGAATTGTAAAATAATCTACTCCAGCACGGGTTATGCGGAGGACAAGTGTGTGTTTACCACGGATTCATCCAATCCGTTAGCGGGGGGTATTTGGGCTTTTACACGCTATGAGCAAAATAAACTTGTGGAATTCGTACGCATTGAACAAGATATATTTTCACATGCAGCTATAACACTCAGAGATAACAAAGACGGAACGGTTACGGGAACCTGGAAGCTTGTTGATACTGCTTTGACTGAAAAGGGTAACGAGAAGCTTAAAGAATCTACTAATCCGGATAAATCGGCCCAGGCTTTCTTTCACATGATCGACCGTTACCTAAAAAAGGAAAAAATGGCGGGTAAAGCTTCAATACTTATGAAAATGCTCCATAATCATCAACCAGCCTGAGATTGACTTAAGCATGAGAGCCCATTATACTTTTTAGCAAAATAATTCATGCCTATGTATTTGATCCGTGAGCTGGCTCGCAAATATAACCTAACTCGATCCTCGCTGCTGCATTATGATTCTATAGGCCTGCTTTCGCCATCTGCCAGAAGCCAAGCAGGCTACCGTATTTATAGTGATGAAGACGAAAAACGACTTACAAACATCATGCTCTTTCGTTCCATGGGCATAGCGCTCAGCGAGATAAAGGAGCTGCTTGAAAACGACCGGTCAAAACTAGCCATAGCTCTATTTAAGCGCTTGGGCCGCTTGAACCGGGAAATCGGAACTTTAAGAAGCCAGCAGAAGAATATCATTGATTTACTGAAAGAGTTCAGAAATTTGAATAAGTTCATAGACGAGCTAAAAAAGGATCATGTAAATCTATCACTGTTAAACGGCATTGATCCTCTGGAGTGGCACCGGCAGTTTGAAGAGATGTCCCCGGAGTTACACAGGGAACTGTTGACTATCATACGCTCTATACCCAAAGAAATAAAGAAATCTCATTTTAGCGCACTTGAATCTCTTCCGGAAAAGCAAAGAAAAGAGCTCAACAGATTTATAGAGAGAATAAAATAAAAAATATTTTATGGGATTTTCCTAAAAATGCGGTTGATGAGTTCAGCTGCTTTTTGTGCCCCATTAGTGGGTATAGGTTTCCAACCTGCTTTTTCCCCAATGTGTGCCATGATGGTCTGTGCCAGGAGTTCAGGTGTTGTTTGAGAATATTGCATCTTTATACCCGCTCGCTGCCGAGCCAGACGTTCTGCTATGTAGAGTTGCTGGTCAAATTGCTTTTCCAATGGAAAAAAGATAAATGGCCGACGCAGAGCGGTAAGCCCCACTGTTGTCGTCCCCCCTCCTACCACTACGGCCATATCGCAGGCTGCATAGTACTCAAAGATATTAGGGATAAAGCTGTGAAGCTCCACACCAGATGATAGTTGAGGTAATTTTTTTCCAAACAGCTCCCCGCAAACACAGACCATATGCAGATCGGGTATATTCTTTTTCATGCGGATGATATAACCCAAAAACTGATAGTACCTGTGTGCAAAATCACGCTTATTTGGTAATAAAAAGCCGAATCTCTTATGAGGAATGTCTTCCGGTTCACCCACAAAAAGACGAATCAGGCGGTCACTTAAGAAACGGATCTGTAAAGCCATGGAACGGTTGCTTAGGTAGGCCACTATTTTTCCAGGAGATTTATAGTCATAGCCTGCAGACCAATAAAGTCTTCAATCATAACCATACTGTTTTCCATTTCAACCTGTTTCTTGTACATGGCAGTGATGATTTCATATGCTTCATCACCGATCACCAGATCAAAATGATATTTGGCAATTACTTGTTTAAAAAGATTGGTATTATACGCCATAGCTTTCTGCGATAACAGGGCATATTTCAAAATATTCAATTTAAATCCATTTAAGGCTTGAATACCTCCCTCTTTGTTGTAATCGGCGCCAAGTTTGGATTCAGGAAGGATTGTTTCCCCGGCATGCAAGAGCACTTGACAGGCCAGAGGATGGGTCATCCACAAAATATCTACATCAAAAAGCTTAAGTTACTATACCATACTCTATCACTACGAAACGCATTCAGCATATATTTTATAAAAACAGGTCTTTACAAAAAAACGCAGAGCGTGTTATAGTAAGTCATCTTTTTTTTAAGCAACAAATTTATGCATGTAAAAGCAATTAGCATACATTCGGATTCCTATCCCACAACCGAGTACTATCCCTTTAATCTGGCGGTTATGCAAAAGACCCCGCAGCTTGAATTGAAAAAAACGGTAAGTTTTTTCGTTGGCGAAAACGGTTCCGGCAAATCAACTCTGCTTAAGGCCATCGCCACGGCATGCGGTTACTACATTTGGCAGGGTATTATGCGCCAGCCTTCCTACACCAATCCTTACGAAAAACTGCTGTACAAACATCTCACTATTCATTGGCATGACGGCAGAACACCGGGTTCTTTTTTCGCGGCCGAGCTGTTTAAAAATTTTTCTACGATTTTAGATGATTGGGCCAGAGACGACCCCGGATTATTTGATTATTTCGGCGGCGCTTCCCTTGTAACACAATCGCACGGTCAAAGTCATATGGCTTTCTTTAAAAGCCGCTTTGAACGTAAAGGGCTCTATCTGCTGGACGAACCGGAAAACGCTCTTTCCCCACGGCACCAGATTGAACTTTTACACCTGCTGCGGTCTATGAACCAGACAGGCCATGCCCAGTTTATCATCGCTTCACATTCGCCAATCCTGCTCTCTATGCCCGAAGCCGACATCTTCAGCTTTAATCATGTGCCTATAAAGAAGGTCACTTATGAAGATACCGATTACTATAAGGTTTACAAAGAATTCTTAAACAACCGGGAAAAATATCTAACTTAAGCCCTACTTTGACAGCCCTTTATAAATAATGTATAAATGAGGAAGATATGGGATTAACGCTTACGGAAAAGATTTTTAAAGCTCACCTTATCTCAGGATCACTTAAGGCCGGAGAGGAACTGTCTATTAAAATCGATCAAACACTCACACAGGATGCTACCGGCACTATGGTCTACCTGCAGTTTGAAGCCATGGGCATGGCGCGGGTACAAACCGAGCTTTCCGTATCCTATGTGGATCATAACACACTGCAAAATGATTTTCGTAATATGGACGACCACCGCTACCTGCAGAGTGCGGCCCGCAAGTACGGCATCTACTTTTCACGACCCGGTAACGGGATATGCCATCAGGTACATCTGGAACGTTTCGGCAAGCCGGGCAAAACACTGCTGGGCTCGGACTCTCATACCCCAACCGCGGGGGCCCTAAGCATGCTGGCTATCGGGGCGGGAGGTTTGGATGTGGCCGCAGCTCTGGCCGGAGAGCCTTTCTCGCTTAACATGCCGGATGTCGTGGGAGTAAAGCTGACGGGAAGCCTTAAGCCCATGTGTTCGGCCAAAGATGTTATCCTCACCATTCTACAGCAGGAAACCGTAAAGGGCGGTGTGGGCAAGGTATACGAATACTTCGGGCCGGGTGTGGCAACGCTCTCGGTTCCGGAACGCGCTACAATCACCAACATGGGCGCGGAACTGGGCGCCACCTCATCGCTTTTTCCGGCGGATGATATAACCAGAAAGTTTTTAGCAGTGCAAAAGCGTGAGCAGGACTGGATGGAGCAGCTTGCGGATCAGAATGCTCACTATGATAGACTTATCGAGATCGATCTTGAAAAAATCGTACCCATGGCGGCCCAGCCCCATATGCCGGACAAGGTTGTACCGGTAAGCCGGATTGAGGGGCTTAAGATCGATCAGATTGCCATCGGATCATGCACCAACTCTTCTATTAATGATCTGGGCATTGCGGCGGATATTCTGGCGGGCAAACATATTCACGAAACTGTTTCCTTAGGGATTTCTCCCGGCTCACGGCAGGTGCTGCTCAGCGCGGCCCGGGCGGGAATTCTCTCCAAGCTTATTGCTGCGGGCGCCCGTATTCTGGAAAGTGCCTGCGGTCCCTGCATCGGCATGGGATTCGCGCCCTGTTCCGGCGGAATCTCGATGCGTACTTTTAACAGAAACTTTAAGGGCAGAAGCGGTACTGCAGACGCTTCTGTCTATCTGGTTTCACCTGAAACGGCTGCTGCTGCCGCTTTACACGGAGATTTTATTGATCCGCAGAAGCTCGCTTTTGTTAAAAAAGATTATACGGAATTTACCGAGATCGACGACTCCATGATAATCCCGCCGCCCAAGGAAAGCAAAACCGCAGAGATAGTACGGGGACCAAATATTAAACCGCTGCCTGTGGGCAGCCCTCCCTCCGACTCAATTCAGGCAGAGGTTTTGATTAAAACCGGCGATAATATTACCACGGATCATATCCTGCCTGCCGGAGCACAAATACTGTCCCTGCGCTCCAATATTCCGGAGATTGCCAAACACGTGTTCGAACAGCTGGATCCGGAGTTCTACAACCGCGCGAACAAGGCTGGGGCTGGAATTGTTGTTGGCGGAGAAAACTACGGTCAGGGCTCTTCCCGTGAACACGCGGCCATAGCCCCTATGTTTTTAAAGATAAAAGCGGTTATTGCTAAAAACTTCGCTCGTATTCACAAAGCAAACCTCATTAACTTCGGAATCCTGCCGCTTGAGTTTCAAAACGCGGATGATTACGAACAGATTGATAGGGGTGACCGGCTTACACTGACGGCTATTGCGGAAAGCTTAAAGAGTGGTGAACCAATACGGGTACGCAACAGCACTAAAAACAGTGAGTTTTTGGTTCGCTGCGATCTCTCCCCGCGTTTTAAGCAGATAATTCTGGCAGGCGGCAGGCTGAATGAGATAAAAAGTAAAAAATGATCGATATGTTATATTAAAATACGCGGCATAAAAAACCAGAGAGAAAAAATCAGGAGCAGTATGCCGGAGATGAGCAGAGAATAACGGCTTAATTTTGAAAAAATGTCAAAGGCCACATGACGAACCATGAATACGGCCAAGGCGATAATTGCTAAAAAGGTAAAAATGCCAAGTCCGAAAAAAGGAATGATCAAAGGGACTAATTCTACCTTCCCTAGGGCAAGCAGCATGGTAAGCAGTGCCCAGCCAAAGGGACAGGGAGCAAGCCCCGTAAGAATGCCCACAACAATTGCGGACTTTTTATTTTTAATAATTTGAGCGGTTTGAGGATTCTCTTTGTTTTTTATTTGATTAATACCCTTTAAAATCATAAAAACCGAAATCAAAGCTAAACCGATTCCTCCTGCAATTTGTAATATATAGGTAACTGCCGCCGAATCAACCATAGATGCGAACAGGGAAAAGGCAAAAGCTAAAAACACCACATCGATTAAATGGGTAATGGTGAAGGTAATTATAAACCCCAGGGCATGGGAAAATTTTTTATTGCCTTCAGTAAGATAGGCAATTAATATACCTTTTCCGTGACCCGGCATGGCGGCATGTAAAAAGCCTAATGCAAACACCGAGATGAGCAAAAGAAGCAGGCCCCCAAAAGAGAACTCGACGGTAAAAAGATTTTTCATATCACCTAAAATCTGCTCCAGAAATCCGGTTTCAGGTACGCGGGAATCCGTAATATTGTACTGTTTAATAAGATTGGGCAGTCCGCTCTCGGAAGTACTCATAAGCATTTTCCCGCTCTCCAGCTGTTCTTTAAGCTGGGATTCATCAATGCTGGAAGCAATCACATTTTTATCTGTATAGGTTGTCCGCGTGCCAGCTTGGAGATCACTACTGGCCTGGTTGACTTTATCTCTTGACTGACCTTCGGAAGGACTCGGATCAAAGGGATCCCAGCCGAAGTTAAATTCTTCGGAGTCGGTATAGCCGTCGAAATCCGTATCGGGCGCATTAGGATTTAATCCGTAAAGCTCTTCAAAATAATCGTTCAAACCGTCACTGTCCGTATCTTTTTGATCATCATCGAAGGTAGAAAAATCAGGCTTCTCCAGATCAAACTTCCATTCCCGGATTTTACTCGTAAGCAGGACTTCTCTACTGCCTTGATACAAGTTACCGCTTTCATCCAAAAGCACGATCTTATTGGTCTGCGTGGCAAAGTACTCAATAAAAAGGTCGACATTGAATACAATAGGGTAATCGTCCTGACTGACTTTAATAAAAAAATTAATATACACCCCGGAAGACAATATCTGATAGACTTCCGCGTCTTCCGTTTCTATCTGCGCTTTTTCTATAAGTCCGTTGTTACCGTAAATCTTAAAGTGCTCATTAAAATAAGGCAGCAGAATCAACTTAAGATCTTCGAGCGTAAGCCGCTTGGGGTCTACCTTATTATCCTGAGCCAGGAGTGTTACTTCATACGGATGTATATAGCTTGTAGCAAACAGCCCCTTTTCCGTAACCTGGACGGTGGTGATTGAGATATCCAATGGGTGGGCAAACGCGCTTATTCCAATAATAATTAATATAAAAATGAGAATATATTTTTTCCGGTTGTGCATTATTTATATATCCAGTATTTCATTCAAGCTTTACTATTTATTAAGACTTTATTATATTATGCTCAAAGTATTTATTACGCGTTAGGAATTATATAAACTTTTTATATTTTAGACAAGAGTCAAGTTATGGCAACTTCATCCTACTTAAATACAGCTTTAAAAGCGGCCCAAAAAGCGGCAGAAATACATAAACGCTATTTTAATAATAACGTGGATGTACGTACCAAATCCTCGCATTTCGATCTGGTTACACAGGCAGATCTGGAAGCGGAGCAGGCAATAGCCCGAATAATAAAAAAGGAATTCCCAAACCATAATATTATCGGTGAAGAAAACGAATACGAGCAGACTTCTTCCCCCTATTACTGGATTATTGATCCGCTGGACGGCACCAACAATTTCGTTCATGGCCTGCCGATCTTTTCGGTATCCATAGCCTTGGCAAAAGATAATGTGCCAATTATCGGCATAGTATTTGATCCGATGCGGGGTGAGCTTTTTAAGGCTGTTAAAGGTAAAGGCGCCTATTTAAACGATAAAAAAATAAACGTATCAAAAAACAGTTCCCTGAAACAAAGCTTGCTGATAACAGGTTTCTACCACGACAGATCTCATGCCATGAAACGTACTTTGGATAATATTTATAATTTCTTTACGGAGGGTATAATCGGCCTGCGGCGTCTGGGTTCCGCAGCATTGGATTT
>CAZEPL010000067.1:0-21749 GCA_964514135.1 uncultured Spirochaetaceae bacterium
GATTTAGTAGCGGGGGGAAGAGTAGGACGTTGCCAGGCATTTTTTTTGGTAATTAAATAAAATTGTAACTTTTTCCTCATTAATGTGTTATAGTTATTAATAGAAGCAAAAAAAATAAGGATTTTATAGATTGGGAGTAAGTTTTCCTCCTTTCCTTATTCCCAAGACTAAAAGAAGCAAAGGGGCTGTATTTTCTCATACAGCCCCTTTTTTTATTGAAATATACTTTCATTTACAAAAATTATACTGTAAAATAGTACTTGAGAATAACTATGAAAATATTACTCATCACACCAATACCGGTTGAATACAAAATGTGTAAAAGCATTTTTGTATTTAAAAATGAAATGAAATTAAAAGGATGCAAAATAGGTACCTGTAATTACAATGGTAACGAGATATTTACTATTCAATCAGGTATGGGCAAGGGAAGAGCAGCCATGGCTACTATGGCGATGATAGATTATATGTCTCCGGACATTATAGTTGATACGGGTTCCTGTGCCGGTATTAAAACAGAATCAGCCATCGGACAGATAATCCTAGGAGATAAATGCGTAGAATATGATATTTCCGGGATAGGTTTTCCAAAGAAAAGAAGAAAAAAAATGATTTTATGCTCAGCCTTCCATTTTATGGCAACAAATACCAAAGAGGCCCTCTTGCATGATGCTGTCCGTTATGGAACTGCTCATGATTTTAAGGTCTGTCTAGGAACACAAGCTTGCGGTGAATTCCTCATCAACTCTGATGAGAAACGGAGAGTTCTCTTGAGGATATTTAATGCTGCAGGTTGTAATTGGGAAACGGCCGGAGTTTATATCAGTTCTTTACGTTCCGGGTTGCCTGTATTTAGTATTCGGGTTGTCTCTGATCTGGGAGATAAACATGCTCTTAAGGATTTTATTTTTAATATCAAAGCCTGTACCAAAAAACTTTACCGATACATCCTTGTTTTACTGAACCAGGGATGGTTTACAGATTTCAATGAGCAGTGGCTTAAATTAAATAAAAATATTATCCAAAAAATATCTGATTCGGTACTCCCATGATTTTTTTTATTCACTATTGATGTTTGTCTTTTTAGTAGTTAAAATCAAAGTAAAAGAAAATATAAATATACCTATGTGGATGAGTTATAAATGGTAGATTATCCGAAAAATGATCAAGCTGAACATATGGTGAAAACACAAATACGATCACGAGGAATTCGCGATGCGGGTGTACTTAAAATTATGAGTAAGCTGCCCAGACATCTTTTTATATCCGGAAAAAGCAGAGATGTTGCGTACGGTGATTATCCTGTTTCAATTGGTCACGGGCAGACAATTTCGCAGCCCTATATCGTAGCTTACATGACCCAAGCCCTGCATTTAAAAGGCGAAGAGAAGGTGCTTGAAATCGGAACAGGAAGCGGTTATCAAACTGCAGTTTTAGCAGATCTTTGCAAGCAGGTTTATACGGTAGAAATGGTTGATGTGCTTATAAAACAAGCGGAGCGATTGCTTAATGCTTTTGGCTATAATAATATTAGATATAAACATGGTGATGGTTCAAAGGGATGGTCAGAGCAAGCTCCTTTTGATAGAATAATTGTAACAGCAGCAGCAGAGGCCATACCTGTTGCTCTAAAAACACAGCTCAAAGATAATGGAATTTTTGTTATTCCGGTAGGGGATTATAAACAATACCAAGATTTGCTTGTGATAAGAAAGATTGGCAAGAGTTTTCAGACTGAAGAAAGTATAGGTTGTAGATTTGTTCCGCTTATTCAGGATAATACAACAAACTTTGTGCAGTAAACATACCACCAGCAAAGCTGGTGGTATGTGGGGGAGCACCCCATAGGGGTGCAGGGTGGCAGAAAAAGCCACCACCCATTTATCAACTTTTTATCCACCTTTATAAGTGGTGGCTTTTTCGAAAGTAAAGAGAGGTTTTTATGGAGAAAGACAAACAAATACAGGTAGTTACTTTTCAGCTGGGAGAAGAAGTGTATGCAATTGATATAATGGAAATAAAGCAGATTGTAAATATGCAGGAAGTTCGAGAGATCCCCAATGCTCCACCTTATGTAGAGGGTATTCTCAATTTAAGAGGATTGGTTACGCCAATAATCAATTTGCATAAGCGTTTTGTTTTGAAAAAGTTGGAGATGAGTGAAGAAGACAAACTATTAAGCGGTTTCATTATCCTTGAAATTAATAATATGACACTAGGCGTAATTATAGATAAAGTACAGCGGGTAATCTCATTAGATGTCGAACTGATTCAACCACCGCCGCAGATGATTTCCGGTATTGGTGTGGAATATATTCAAGGTGTAGTAAATGTTGATAATAACTATATTATTATCCTGAATATTGAAAAATTATTTAATCCCAAAGAGTTGCAGCAGCTCAAGCTCTATAAATAGTAAGGATAGCAATTTATGGCAATATCTCTATTTAAACCGACAATACGAAGAAAAGATATGGATAATGTACTCTCCTGTATGGTAGGAGATTTTATTGGGCCTGGAAAGTATAGTCATGATTTTGTAGCCGCTTTGGCCCACTACCTGAAGTCGGCAGGCGGAGTGGCTTTGGCAAGTTATTATTATTCACTTCTGCTCGCACTTGATGTGCTTAAGCTTGAACCGGGTGATAAGGTAATTCTCTCTCCTCTCTCACCCTCAATATATTTGGATGTACTTGAAGCAAAAGGATTAAAGCCGCTCTTTATTGATGTTGATCCGGATTCTGCTGTGATTCTGACCAGTGAACTGCAAAATAACTGTTTTAAAGAAGCTAAAGCCATATTACTGCACTATACTTTGGGTTTTGTTCCCAATATTGCTGAAATTAAAGAATACGGGATTCCCATAATCGAAGATATTTCTCAAGCGCTTGGAGCACAATGGGAAGATGTGCTCTGCGGTGGTATCGGGGATGTTACGGTACTCTCTTTGGATCATAATAATATTATCACCACAGGCTCAGGCGGTGTAGTTCTGGTAAAAAATAAACAGGATTTTAAGCTTTTAAAAAGGGTGTTAGAAATTTCACCGGAATATTCACTGCTCCCTGATCTTAATGCCGCTATCGGATTAGCACAGCTAAGGCAGATGACTATTTTTTTAGAAACCCGCAGGGGAATAGCGGACATTTTTTCAAAAGCATTGATGCGTTCAAAACACGGCACCTTGGTTCAGAAAGACGGTGGCAGCAATGTGTATTATTCGTTTCCGGTGATGGTGTTACAAAGTATGATGGAAGTAAGAAAGTTTGCGAAAAAACAGCATATCGAGACACATGCGGCATTTAATGAAACGGTAATTACACGTCATGATGAAATCTACAACACTTTTCCCAATGCCAAGACACTTTTGCTGCGTTGTGTGCTTTTTCCGCTTTATCCTTCTCTTGGTAAAAAAAATGTAGAAGGGATTTCAAAAGTACTTATCGTTTTACCTTAATAGCAACCTTTGTGGATATTCTTTTTTTTAAGAGAACTTTACAAAAAAACTATAAGATCTTATAGTGATGAGGAGAAGCTGGTTAGCTATGAAAAAGATACAAAAGGTGATTGCTGTTTTAAATAACACTAAAACTCATGCCGGACAAATATCGGAACAGATAAAAGCTTTTTTTAACAAGAGAAATATATATGTTGAAATGCTCGATTATAATAATAGCCAGGCCATAGCTGAAACCTCGCTTAACGAAACCGATTTAGCCCTTTCAGTAGGCGGTGATGGTACACTGCTTTACTGCTCTCAACTTGTCGCCGGAAATGATATCCCTATCCTGTCGGTTAATTTAGGTACTTTCGGCTTTATTACTGAAGTATCAAAAAATGAATGGCAGGAAGTATACGAAAAGTTTGTGTGCGGAGAGATTACCGTCAGTCGCAGAATTATGCTCGATGTTAAAGTATTAAGAGCAGACAGGGAAGTAGGATGTTACAGTGGCCTCAATGATGGTGTAATCATTACCTCCGGTATAGCAAGGCTGGTACGGCTTGATGCATATCTATCCAAAACATACATTGGACGCTATCGTGCAGACGGTATAATAATTGCAACCCCTACAGGTTCAACCGCATATTCATTATCAGCCGGAGGGCCCATCCTTCATCCGGAGATGGAAGCTCTTATTATCTCTCCCATCTGCCCCTTCTCACTCTCTCATAGACCCCTTGTAGTTCCGGCAAAAGAGTATATAGAGATTGTTGTAGAGGAGAGACAGAGGACAACACTTAATCTGACTGTCGATGGTCAGGAGCTTTTTGTACTCAATCCCAAGGACAGGGTGATATTTCAAAAGTCGGATCATTATACATATATTATCAATTCTGATAAAAGAAATTTCTATGAAGTATTAAGAACAAAACTTAATTGGTCCGGAGAAGCGAATGCTTGAAGAGCTTCATGTGCACAACTATGCATTGATCGATAGGATTTCCATTAAATTCTCTCCCGGCCTGAACATATTATCCGGAGAGACGGGCGCGGGCAAGTCAATACTTATCGGTGCGTTAGGGTTGCTGTTGGGACAGAAAGCAAATACTTCGATTATTCGCACAGGCACGGAAGAAACACTGGTTTCCGGAGTAGTTAATGTAGCACATAGCAGGCCTGTTTTACAGTGGCTCAGGGATCACGATATCGAGCCGGAAGACGGTACGGTAATTTTACGGCGAGTAGTTAAAAAGAACGGGCGAGGTTCTATATATATACAATCGGTACCTGTAACACGCAGTATTCTCCAAGAAATCACCGCCTCGATTTTCGATATGCACGGCCAGCATGAGCACCAGTCACTGCTGCAATCGGAGAATCACAGGAAGGTGTTGGATTTTTTTGCCGGTTGCGGGGAAGAGGCCGATCGGTTTAGAGTTCAGTTTGTTGAGCTTAAAACACTGAAAGATCGCTATAATAAATTAATTGCCACGGAACGCGAGCGATTACGTCAGGTTGAACTGCTTAAGCATGCAATTTCCGAGATCGGTAAAGCCGACCTTAAATCCAAAGAAGATGAGGAGCTGGAACAGGAACATAAGCTTTTAGCCAATTATGAGCGTTTGTTTCAACTCTTAGAGCAGATTTATGGTAATGTTGCGGAAAGCAGAGGCGGGGCATTAGCTTCTTTACGGACTGCGCGTACGAGCATGGATGAGCTTACAGAAATTGATTCAAGCCTGAATGTTTTGAAAAACCAGCTTGAAGATTCTTATTATGAGCTTGAAGATTTTGTAGGGGGCATTCGTCATTTTAAGGAGCAGCTCAATTTTGATTCCGGACGTCTTACTTTGGTTGAGGACCGTCTCAAGGAAATCAGATTGCTGAAAAAGAAATATGGTGATACTATAGAAGAAGTGGTTAAATTCTATGAAGAAAGTAAAGTAGAACTTGAATCAATCGAGAATTGGGAGGAAGACAAGGAGATATTAAAGCGGCAGATTTCAGAACAGGAAAAAGCTTTGGTAGAAAGTGCGGGAGTCTTGTCCGGAAAAAGGAAGGGTGCCGCTTTAGTGCTGGAAAAAAAGGTCGAAGAGGAGTTAAGGCACTTGGGTATGCCTAAAGTGCGCTTTAAGGTTATGGTGAAAGAAAAATTGAACGAAAGCAATCGGCCAATTATTTCACAGTATGGGAAGGATGATATTGAGTATGTAATCTCCCCGAATTTAGGGGAACCATTTAAAAAGTTAAAAAGTATTGTCTCCGGTGGTGAACTGTCCAGAGTCATGCTTGCCATTAAATCTGCTTTAGCCGAATCTGATGATATTAATAGTCTGATTTTTGATGAAGTTGACGCAGGCATCGGCGGACAGGTGGCAATTGCTGTCGGCGAGCGCTTGAAATATCTTTCGGGGTTCAAGCAGATTCTATGTATAACCCATTTAGCGACAATTGCAGTGAGAGCTCAAAACCACATAAAAGTTGAAAAGATTATGGAAAAAGGCAGAACATTTACTAAAGTAAAAACAGTAATCGGTCAAGAACAAAAAGAAGAAATTGCCAGGATGCTTGCCGGGGATAAGAAGGAAGATGTTTCGTTAAAACACGCCGAAGAGCTTATCTTAAAATACGGCTCTTAAAGGAGGTACCCTCAATGGCAAAAATAAGTCAGGCCGCTAAAAAGAAATATTTTGAAAAAATAAAAGAGTATAAAAAACTGGTAAGCGGTATTATGGATAATGAGAAAAAGCTTAAGATCGTAATGCTTTCGGACAAATCCGGTGCTCATTATAAAAAGTTACAGTTAACTGATGAAAATATTAACTTGGTTTCCTATTTTTTATTAATGAACTCCCTCTCGGTTGCACTCCTAGGTGTTAAAAACGAGGCGTTTTTAAATGAAGCGAGGAAATGCTGCTACAAAAGCATTATTTACCTTGAAGAAATCGTATCAACATATATTGATGCTCCTTTTTCCGAATATGAAAATCGACTTACGACCATTGAAGCTTTCGATGACATAAAGCGCTATAAGCTGGTGCGAAAACTCGGTTTTGCCATCGCTTCGGTAGAGGATGCCTTTGGAGTTAATTCTAAATGGAAGTGGTCTTTTGTGGAACTTGAAGGGCGCTATACCACTGTATTAAAAAATCTTATTAATTTAAAAACCGTATTAGGCAAGCTTAATCCTTCGGTACCGGGTTATAATGAGAGACGTGAGCATTTGGAACTGGCAATTGAAATGCTTAAAAGAACATCGGCACGCTATAGAGAGAAATATGAGTTGTCTACACTGCGGCTTGACGACATTAAGCAGGGTATTCATTACTTAGCGGCTTTAAAACGGCTGCAGACTCTAATGGGTGAATCGGAAGAGCTGGAAATAACCAAACGAAAAATTGATGTATGGACGACTAAAATGGAAGCAGATTCCAAAAAGAAGGATGAAGAAAAGAGCAGAAGAGGTATGATGAAGTAATGACCGCTATTGCTGTGTTTTCAATTCATGCAGGGAATCATAAGGATATAGCTCACCCAGAGTGTGTTGAATAAATTTAAAATTCTTACCGCAATAATAAATAACGAAAGAGCTATCTGCGAACTCACTTAATATTTGTCTGCATGCTCCGCAGGGTGGTACCGGATATTCCGCATCAAGGCAGGCCAAAAAAAGAGCCTTAAAAACATGTTTCCCATTGACTACAGCCGCAGCCAGTGCCGACCGCTCCGCACATATGGTGAGTCCGTATGATCTGTTTTCCACATTTGTTCCTTTAAAAAAGGAATTATCCCCACAGAGCAAAACAGCCCCTACCCGAAACTGTGAATAGGGGGAGTATGAATTACGGGCCGCTTCTCCGGACAGCCGGAGGTACTTATTTATTTCTGCATTGCTTAAAAATTCTTGCACAGGCTACTCCATTTAAGTATTAGCACTTCTCAATTCAAAAATTGAGAAGTGCTGTTTAAAACTTAATTGACAACCTAATTCCAATACTATAGGATAGAAAATCCGATGCAAACACTTTTCCAAAAAAAAAATAGAAGAATTAAAAAAACACCGTGGATCGCCGGTCTTTTTTTTCTCTTATTTTATTTCTTTATATTCGCCTCGCCTTTGCACAAAGAATTAAGAATTCATCTTCAATGGGTTATCGATCTTTCCGATCCGGCCGTCATGGAGACTAAAGCCGCTGCGAAAGAGATTTTAAAATCCACACATTTATTTAGTTTAGGAAATCAACCCGGTGATTATTTCGGTTATTTTAATGATGACGGTAATGTGATTTTTGTAAAGCAGATTGAAGAACACAATGATATACCTTTTAGAATAACGCTGTCGGATCAGGGATTTATTTATTATTCAGGCGCTTACGCAGACTTAGTTTTCAGTGATCAGGCGGGAGAAGAGAAAAGAACTTATAATCAGCCGGGTCCGGGATTCCCGCTGTTAACCCAAAATGGTAACAGGCTATTTATCATAAAGACGGATCTCTCCGGATTAAGAGAGCTGGATGTTTCGGGAGAACTGCTTTGGAGTTCCGATGTGCCTTCCTGGATTACTAGTTTAAGTTATACCGATAATCTTGTAATATGTGGTTTGGGAGACGGTACCGTAAACCTCTTTGATAAGCAGGGGAATACAATTTCAGCTTTTTCAGTGCAAAAGAGTACGGTTGATTGTATTTACGGTGTGAGCTTTTGTAAACAAAACGAGCTTTTTGCGGGTGTGGCGGGAGCGGAGCCGCAGTACCTTTTCGTAGGAGAGGTTAAAGAGCAGGAAAAGCCTGTTTCTTATTTAATACAATTGGATTCTGATTTTAGGCAAGAAGTAAGGATCAAATTCTCCGATAATGGCAAACTGCTTTTCTTTGAAGGGGAGAGAGCACTTAAGATTTTTGATCTAAATTCTAAAGAACTCACAGCAGTTCCTCTATTGGGAAATATCAACTCCTTTGAATATGCTGACAAAGTTGGTAGCCTCGCGGTTATAAGCGGACACAATAATTTGCATGAAATCATAATTTTAAAGCCTGGAAGCTCATTTTTATTTAAAGATTATTTTAGCGGACAGAAGATTTTTCTAGCTTCTGATGAGAACCGCTTTTTTTTTGCAATTGATGGCAAAATTATTCGCTTTGATCTCGTGGAGGAATGATGAAGTATCGCTTGATGTTATATTTATTGTTGTTTGCGCTTCTTCTTACGGCTTTTGAATGGCCGGTAGCTAAAGTACTTATTACTGCCACTTTCGGAGAGAGCAGAGGTGATCATTTCCATTCGGGCATTGATTTAGCCGGAGACGACCAGGAGATAAAACCGATTTCCGCAGGTAACGTTATCTTCCGTTATGATGAAGGCGTAAGTTTCTCCAGCATCCCAATCGGATTGGGATGCTTTGTAGTGCTTGAAGACAATACCGGTATTCGCAGCCTTTATGCACATATATTGCAAGGAACTATTCCTTTAACTAAAAAGAGATTCGAACAACAGGATACGATCGGTATCATTGGTAATACCGGTTATTCATTCGGCAAGCATCTGCATTTAACGATAATCGATCATAAAGAAAAAACTATTTTAAATCCGCTTATTGTATTTAAAAATGAAAATAAATTAATAACAGATAAAATTCCCCCTGTGATAGAGAACTTATATTATAGAAATAAACAAGGTGAATTAATAGAGTTATTGGATCATGCAGTTTTGAATTTGGAAAGAATTGAACTGTTTGTCCGCGGACACGATATGCATGACGGTGTAAAAGCTGCGGTGGCACCATATGAACTGAAAGTGGTGCACAATGATATGAAGATTATTCACATTATCTTTAACGCACTCCAGTTTAAAGATGGGGTGTATTGTCTAAACAGTTGTGGAAAAGATTTCTCTCATTTATACATCACAAATGAATCCTTTACGGATCTAATGTACCTTGGTAAAGTCGAGTTTGTTAAAGGAAAAAATCAGATTAATATTATGTTAATTGATTTTTATGGCAACAGCACCGTAAGGGAGGTAGATATTTGGGCAGGCTCTCCTCTTTAAAGACATTTTCAAGTACAGCTAAAAATAGCGATCGCCATTATATCAAATGCAATGTATGTGGTTCGGACAGTACGAAGACGTATCTGAAAGCTAAAAGCTATTTGTATGTAAAATGTAGAATCTGCGGATTAATTTATCAAAATCCCCAGCCGGTTTTGAAAGATATCAAAAACTGCTATAATGAGGACTACTTCCGCTATGAATATACAAACGAGGATAATTTTTTTAATTTAATGCTCTTGGGTTTTAAAGACATTGGTTTAAACCCTGCAAAGTTAAAACAAGCAACGCATAAACAGTTTCTTGATATAGGCTGCGCTACCGGGAAGTTACTTTCTTATATGAAAGGTTTGAAGTGGCAGGTACAGGGTGTCGAAATCTGTAAAGAGTCGGCGGAGTATGGAATGAAAAAAAGGCGTGTGCCTATTTTTTCAGGGACTCTTGCCCAAGCACATTTCGCCGAAGAATCTTTTTCTTTAATTCATTTCTCCCATCTTATAGAGCATGTAGCAGATCCGAGTGCTTTGCTTCGGGAAGTGCGGCGTATACTAAAACCCGGCGGAATGGCTGTTATTACCACACCCAATAGCGATGGTTTTCAGGCACGCCTTTTAAAAACGCATTGGCGATCCGCCATAGCGGATCATCTTTTCCTGTTTTCCAAAAAAACTTTATCGCGGCTTTTGGAATCTCTGCATTTTAAAATTTATAAAGTAGTAACATGGGGCGGGCTGGCAAAAGGTACTGTACCCCTGTTTATTAAAAAACCTGTTGATTATCTGGCAAAAAAAATGGGATTCGGGGATGTTGTGCTTTTTTTGGTGAGTAAAGAATGATTATTTTTTACCTTTAATATCCTCAAACCTCTTTAACACCGCTTTACCGTGAAAATATAAATCCTCATAAAGAGCTAATTTGTTAATCTTTTGAGCGTTTTTGAGTATGGCTTGCTTAGTGTAATAGATAAGCGAGCTTCTTTTTACAAAATCGTATACACCCAGCGGTGAAAAAAAGCGTGCGCTCCCGCCTGTAGGAAGCACGTGGTTGGGTCCCGCCCAATAATCTCCGACCGGTTCACTTGAATAGCTCCCGATAAAAATAGCGCCGGCATGTTTTATTTCTGCAAGTACACCTTCGGCATCGCTTACCAAAAGCTCCAGGTGTTCGGGTGCGATCTTGTTCACCACCTCTACTCCCTGCTTAATATCGTCAACTACAATAATGGCCCCATAGTTGTTCAGGATCTTTGTAATGGTCTCCCTATGCTCCGAATCTTTCAGGTAGCCCATAATCGCATCTCTCACTTTTAGAGCCAGCTTGTGAGAGTCGGTAACAAGGATCGCCGATTCAAAACCTGTGCGGTGTTCCGCCTGACTTAAGAGGTCTAAGGCCACCCATTCGGGAGAAACTCCTTCTTGGGCCAGCACCACAATCTCCGACGGCCCGGCAATCATATCAATGTCGACAAAACCGAATACCTCCCGCTTTGCCAAACTTACATAGATATTGCCCGGTCCTACAATTTTATCAACTCTGGGTATGCTCTCTGTACCGAAAGCTAAAGCAGCGATGGCCTGTGCTCCCCCTACAAGATATACTCTTTCTATACCTAACAAAGCCAAAGTGGCGCCTAATTCCGGCTTGTCGAGAAAATGGACCGGTGGCGTAACCACTACAATGTCTTTTACACCTGCTATCTTGGCGGGTATGATATTCATAAGTACGCTCGAAGGATAAAAAGCTTTACCGCCGGGAATATAAACCCCGACCTTTTCCAGAGGCACTATTCTCTGACCGAGTTTAACGCCGTTGGCACACTGTTTTACCCATGATGATTGCTTTTGAAAGCTGTGATAATGTTCAATATTGGCCCCCGCTTCCTGTATTATCGTTATAAATTCCGCATCCGTTCTTTTGACACATTGTAGAAGATACTCTTTACCGGCGATTATTGTTTTATCCGTATGGGTAAAGTTGTCGAACTGCTGTGTGTATGAGAAAAGAGCTTTATCTTTATTTTTCCTCACGTCATTTATTATGGTTTTCACTTTTTCGCTTATTGCCGGATCGATTGTATAGCCTCTTGCTAAGATCTTGTTAAGAAGTTCTCCGCGACTGCTGTAGTTAATTATTTTCATAATATCTTGACCGCCTTTTTAAAAGAGTAATCATAAACAAACCTTTAAGAAATGTTATAATTACTTAATATCTAGGTATTGCAAAAGTATAGAATTCTCTATAAATTGTCAATTGTCGGGCGTGATCTGCCGCTTATTAGACGAGAATATACAGTATATTTAACAAATCCATTAAAAAAAATTATTATTTCTCATTTTAAGTTGACAATTTTCTATATATATAGAAAATGGTATATAAAAATTATTAGGTGTTATGAGGAGAAGACATCAGTGATACGTGTAAATGAAAACTATTTAAAACTGCAATCCTCTTATCTTTTTTCTGAAATTTCAGGACGTATTGCGGCGTTTAGAGAGGCTCATCCGGCGCGTGAGATAATAAAATTAGGTATCGGGGATGTGACCTGTGCCTTACCCGCAGCCTGTATTGCTGCCTTCCATCACGCAGTGACTGAAATGGGGGATGAGCGTACGTTTCGCGGTTATGGGCCGGAACAGGGTTATGAGTTTTTAAGAGAAAAGATTGCCATGCATGATTATAAAGAACATGGAGCAGACATTACCCCGGACGAGATATTTATAAGTGACGGTGCCAAGTGTGATGTGGGAAATATTCAGGAGCTGTTTGCAGAAGATGTGGTTGTTGCGGTTCCGGATCCGGTGTATCCGGTTTACGTTGATACCAATGTGATGGCCGGCCGGAGCGGTAATTGGAAAGATACCGGCTATAAGGGATTGGTATATCTTGAATCTACGGAAG
Organism: uncultured Spirochaetaceae bacterium; assembly: GCA_964514135.1. Classification (GTDB taxonomy): domain Bacteria; phylum Spirochaetota; class Spirochaetia; order SZUA-6; family RPPD01; genus JAFGGG01. The sequence continues at coordinate 12,389 of CAZEPL010000067.1, forward strand.
ATAATGGTTATGTGCCCGTAATACCCGATGAAAAAGTGGATTTAATCTACCTTTGTTTTCCCAACAACCCGACAGGAGCTACCATCAGCAGAGATAAACTGCAGGAATGGGTAGCATATGCAGATAAAAACAAAGCACTTATCATTTATGATGCTGCATACGTGGCTTTTATTAAGGATCAAACACTTCCGCACAGTATTTTTGAAATTCAAGGAGCTAAAGAAGTAGCGATTGAAATAAGGAGTTTTTCTAAAACAGCCGGATTTACCGGTACCCGCTGTGCATATACGGTTGTACCGAAAGCATGCAATGCTTATACCCGGTCCGGTACAGCGGTCCCATTACATAAATTATGGCTAAGAAGGCAGACCACGAAGTTTAATGGTGTTTCCTATCCTGTACAGCGTGCAGCGGAAGCTGTTTTTTCCTCCGAAGGGAAAAAACAGGTGAAGATTTTAATCGATTATTACATGCACAATGCCGACCTCATCAAAAGAAGATTCTCCGAACTCGGCTATCTGTGTGCCGGGGGTGATAATTCTCCTTATATTTGGATCAAGGCAAATATGGCTTCATGGGATTTCTTTAGCCTGCTGTTGGAAAAGGCAGGAGTGGTATCTACTCCGGGAAGCGGTTTTGGTAAGTGCGGAGAAGGTTATGTACGTATAAGTGCCTTTAACAGCCATGAAAATGTGGAAAAGGCACTGTATAAAATAAGCGATGTTCTTTCGTAGCGGATGAAAGTTAAAAAAATTATTCAGTTGCGGAGCAGAGGTTTAGATAATTGTAAAGAGGAAAGATTATGAAAACAAGCGATGAGTTGTTTAAAGAGACAAGTAAAAGCTTGCGCACTATTCTCATTGTAGAAGAGAACGATAAGTATATGAAGACTTTCAAAGATATTGTTACGCCTTTGGGATTTGATTGCATTCATCTGTCAAATCTCGAACAGCGAAAGGAAATATTCTCGCAAACCCCTTTTCTCTGTGTTATTGATTGTTTTAATAATAAAAAACAGCATATTAAAGATTTTATGCGTCACTATACCATAACCAATCCTTATGCCTTATGCATTGTGACAGCAGAGAGAGCTTGTGAAAAACAAGCTCTGGCATATCTTCCGCAGGGGGCATACGATTATCTGGTAAAGCCTTTTAACACTGTAAAAATTCATAACCTGTTGGAACGATGTCTGGAAAAAATATCTTTGGAAATGGATAATAATAGACTGCAAAACCAGTTTTATGAAGCAAAAAATGAGGTAGCACTGTTTAGTAATATGCGTTCACGTATTTTTACTGCCGGTAAACGTTTAATTGCCTGCAACTATCTGGACGAATTGGGGCAAGCAATTATGCAGGAGTTTTCCAATATCTTCAATATAATGGGAGGAAGCTTCTTTATCTTGGAGAATGAGAAACTGCAGCGTATCTACTCACTGGACCCCGGCCACACTCCGGATGAGATACGGCTGCCTTTAAAAGACTCAAGTTTTTTCGGGCAGGTTATGAGTAAAAAAGAGCCTCTGCTGATTAAAAACCTCAGAGAGGAAAAACACTTTGAATCAAGCGGTTGGGACGGTTATAAAAAAGAATCCTTTCTTATCCTGCCTCTTATTCACAATACCCATAATTTTATGGGATGCGTTTCTTTGCATGACAAGGAAAATAACGGTTTTACCGATCATGATAAAAAGATAGGCAATGTGCTGGCCGGATTAAGCGCGAGCATGATTCATACCGTAAAAAGGATTGAAGGATTGCGCGACAGCGAGGAAAAGTATAGGTATTTTTTTGAAGAAAACCCGGCTGCTGATTTTATTGTAACACCTCAAGGTAAAATAACGCTGTTCAATCCGTCATTTGAACGAATCTTAGGCTGCACAAAAAATGACGACGGTATTGAATACCATCTTCCCGCTTTATGCAATAGAGCTCGCGAGTGGGAGGAGGTGGTGGAAATTATTAGAGAAAAGAAAAAAGTAGAATTGTATGAGACGGAATTTACCAAACACGACGGTACGCCCGTGTATGTATTAGGCAATTTCCACGGCAGATTTGATGAAGTGGGAGAGCTGCTGGATATCAAGGGAGTTCTCATTGATATAACACAAAGGAAACGTCTGGAGGAACAGCTTAATCATTCTATGAAAATGGAAGCGGTGGGACGCTTCGCCGGAAGCATAGCACATGATTTTAATAATCTGGTAACCGCTATTTTAGGATACAGTGATCTCTGCCTGCGTGTTCTCGATGAAAACAGTGATTTACACGCAGATATACTGGAAATTAGGCATGCCGCAAACATGGCAGCGGAATTGACAAAAAAATTACTTTATTTCAGCAAAAAACAAAAAATACAAGAGGAAGAGATTAATCTTAATCAAATTTTGTCTGACATGGACAGTATGTTAAGACGCCTGCTTGGCGAAGAGATTGAATTTACTACTTTTTTTGATCCGGCTTTAAGCAGTATCAAAGCCGATCTGAGTCAGATCGAACAGGTGATTATGAATTTAGTGGTGAATGCACGAGATGCTATGCCCAAAGGCGGCAAGCTTGTTATTAAAACCGGGCAGGTTGAAATATCTCCATTAAAAGATCATCATGATATTGAGCTAACCCAAGGTTCATATGCAGTGCTTTCTATAATTGATACCGGTGTAGGAATGGATGTCGACACAAAATCTAAAATTTTTGAACCGTTTTTTTCTACAAAAAGCAAAGACAAAGGTACGGGGCTGGGATTGTCTACTGTATATGCCATCATGAAAAAAAATAAAGGGATAATCAAAGTAGAGAGTGAATTGGAAAAGGGAACAAGATTTCATCTTTATTTTCCTGATCTAGTTAAGAATCACAATGATGTGAAAAAAACCGTCCATAATACCAAACGAGATACTGCTACTATTTTACTTGTGGAGGATAAAGAGATTGTTCGTAGCATGGTTGAGAGAGTGCTTTCCCGCGAGGGATATACTATTATAAAAGCTTTGGATGCTGAACAGGTTCTTGCTCTGCTTTCGGAAGATAAAACAGTATTGGATATGCTCATTACCGACGTTAACCTGCCGCAGATGTCAGGATATGAGCTGGCAGATAATTTGAAACGATTATATCCGGATCTCAAAGTGATTTTTACCTCAGGTCAGCCGGAGACAGTAAACAGACTTAAAGAACGTGAAACAAAGCCGAATATAACCTTTTTGGAAAAACCTTTTACTACGGGGGAGCTGCTGCAGGGCGTGAAGCGGCTTCTCGTAAAGAAAAAATAACAAGAGATTAATACTTTGGAATTGTATACAATAAAGAAACATGCATCCGTTAGTAGTCATTATAGATAGTGTTTTCAATTCATATAAAGAAGAGCAGCAGGTGTTATCGGCAGCAGCTGACCGGATTGAAATATACAACCCGCAAACAGAACAGGAAGTTATAAAAAAAGTAAAGCACGCTGATGCGGTGCTGGTTAATCTGCATGCTATAACTAAAAATATCATAAATGAGATGCAAAACTGTAAGATAATATCTCGTTATGGAGTAGGTGTAGATAACGTTGATATAAAAGCCGCTACAAATAAAAAGATCTGGGTTGCTCATGTGCCTGATTACTGTGTGGAAGAAACAGCCGATCATGCTTTGGCATTGTTGTTTGCCTGCGCGCATAGTATTGCTTTCAAAGATAAACTCATTCGCAAAGGCATGTGGAAATTAGAGGATCGCTTCCCGCTTTCCAGAATGAGCACATGCACCATGGGTATTATCGGGTATGGAAGAATCGGCCGGACACTCCATCGGAAAATGAGCGGTTCGGGTTTGTCTCAGGTGTTGGTCTGTGATCCTTATGTAAGCGGAGCGGAAATAAAAAAGCAAAAAGGAAAAAAAGTGGAGCTTGAGGAGCTGCTGCGTAAAGCGGATTTTATTTCCCTGCATCTGCCGCTGAATGACGAAACCTTACATCTGCTTGGCAGAGAAGAGATTGAAAAAATGAAACATAGTGCCATCGTGGTTAATACCTCTCGTGGTGCTGTAATCGATGAAAAAGCTTTGATTACCGCTTTAAAAACCAAGAGGATTATGAGTGCCGGTTTGGATGTGTTTGAACAAGAACCCCTTCCCCTGAAAAGCCCTTTGAGGAAGCTTGATAATGTCGTTCTTACGGATCATACTTCATATTATAGTATTGAATCCATACTTGAGTTAAAGATGAGTACCGCTCGCAATGTGCTTGAGGTGTTTAAACATGGCAGGCCAATTCATGCGGTAAATAAATTTTAATCGGTATGAGTTGAATCATTTTGGGGCTGTCCAAAAAGTAAAAAATTCCTCATGCGGTCTCTGTGTGCTTTGTGAGAGACTTTTTAGACAACTCCATCTTTTTTATAAAAATCTTTACAGACCTCTCGGTAAAACTCCTCGGTTCGCCTGCCGAATTCTTGTACTGTATAATTCTGTGATGCTTTTAATGATTTTTTATGAAGTGTTTCCATTAAAGCGGGTTGTGAGAATAAGGAATGGACTTTTTCAGAGAATTCTGAGGTTTGATCAAACACAAGTCCGTCCTTGCCGCTATTAATAATTTCTAAATTCGTAATATCGTTTTTAACAATAACAGGCAGGCCGCTTGCCATTGCCTCGATAGTCACAAGACCTTGCGTTTCGGATGTTGAAGCATTTACAAAAACATCTGAAGATTTATAAGCCAAAGGTATGGTCTGCCAGGGCATATATCCGGAGAAAAGGACATGTTTTTCTATCCCTAGAGAGCGTGTTAATTTTTTAAGTTCAGCTACGGCCGGTCCCCCGCCGATAAGCAGTAATTTTATCTCTGCATATTTTTTTATTAGAGCGGGGAGCCCTTTCATTAATATATCAATCGATTTCTCTCTTCCCATGCGGCCTACAAAAATCATGACTTTATCGCTTTTAGTGATACCATATTTCTTACGAAAAGCGGTACGATCGCGGGCGGTTATTTTGTAATTATAAAAATGATCCAGATGCAAACCTGTAGGAATTATTTCTATTAAGCCTTTAATATGCATCACATCTTCCAGATATGTCTTTATTTTTCGGGACGGCACAATAAAATAATGGGGAATCTTATAAAGAAGCGATAACAACCAACGAAAAGTGCTTCTGGGAAAGATATCCCAAAAAAAATAGTGGCTGTAATATTCCCACAGGGTGTGGAATGTGAAAATGTGCGGAATGCGCAGATATGCCGCTATGCGTGCTGCCACAACACCCATAGAAAATTCCGTATGCGAGTGAATAAGCTTAATATTCCACTCTTTTGTTCTTTTTAACGCTTTATGAATAAACATACTTGCAAAATTAAATTCCGGCTGAAAATAATATTTTATTGCACGCTGTCTGAAAATACCGGATTGAGCATCCTGATAATTGTTATGTTTCGGGGCAAATATATAGACATTATAACCTCGATTAAACAATTCGAATTCAAGGTTTTTTATCGAGGTAATAACGCCGTTTATTTGAGGGTCCCAACATTCTGTAAAAAAAGCAATATTCATAATTCTTCCACCTTGCAGCCCTATGGGGTGTTCCCTCATATACCACCAGCTTTGCTGGTGGTATGTTGATTATGTGTCTTTTTTTTCAATTTACTTTTATGGTCTTCTATTATCCAATTATAATACTCAACCACTTCTTTTCCAAACTGTTCTGCTGAATATTTTAAGGATGCTCTCTGCGCTTTTTCTTTTAAGGAATTCGCAAGCTCCGGATGTGAGAGCAGTGTGTCCACTACGGCGGGAAAATCCTCCGGTTTATTAAAGACTAAGCCATAGCTGCCGTTTTCAGTAATATCCAAATTGGCCGGATCTTTGCGAACTATTACGGGCAGTCCGCAGGCCAGGGCTTCGACTGTTACCAATCCTTGTGTTTCGGATATGGAGGCCAATACGAACATATCGGATGACTTATAGACAAGAGGTATATGATTCCAGGGAATATAGCCGGTAAAGATAACGGAGTCTTCGACATGGAGTTTTTTTGCCTGTTTTTGTAATTCGGGGATTCCCGGACCACCACCGACGAGCAACAGCTTAATATGGGAGTATTTTCGCCCTAATTGCGCCAGACCGCGGATCAAGACATCGATGGATTTCTCTCTGCCAATCCTGCCTACAAAGAGCATTACTTTATCATTGTGTGCCAAACCGTATTTTTTTCTAAAATCATGTCTTGTCTGGGGAGTAACATCATAATTAAAGAAGTGATTAAGATTTAGACCGGTCGGGATGACTTTTATTGTTGCAGTTACATTCATTATATTTTCTAAATAGGATTTCACTTTTTGCGAGGGTGCGATGAAATAATCCGGTGATTTATAGAGTAATGAGAGAAAGTATCTGAAAAGGTTTTGAGGTAAAATATCCCATAAGAAGTAGTGGCTGTAGTATTCCCAAAGTGTGTGAAAAGTTAAGACAAACGGAACTTTGAGCTGCTTTGCGACCCCCGAGGCTATAATTCCCAAAGAAAATTCGGTATGTGAGTGTATTAAGTCTATTTTCCAATGCCTTGCTTTTTGCAGTGCTTTAAATTTTAACAGGCTGGCAAAATTGAACTCCGGTTGAAAAAAATATTTGATAGCCCATTGCCTAAAGATATGAGGATCATTATCGTTGTGATTTTTATAGTGAGGAGCAAAAACATAGATGGAATTATTTCGTCTGTTAAGTTCATATTGAAGGTTTTTGATCGAAGTAATTACACCGTTTATCTGAGGATCCCAACACTCTGTGAAAAAACCTATATTCATGAAAAAACTCCGTAATGAGGATGAACTTATCAGTGAAATTAACATACAAAGGGAGCATATGTCTATAGATGCGGAGTAGTTGGTGTCCTTTTAAAAAGTCTGTATCCGGTATCCTCTAAATAAAAACGTGCGAGCGGTATATTTTAAAAAAAATCGCTTTTCAGTTTTAGAAAAACCTATCATAATAGTAATTGTAGGAAAGCTAATATACGTACTTTAGTATATAGAACATTATGATTGAACCATTAGAGATTATTGCGGAACTTTTAACAAAACTCTATGCACCCATTGGGAATATTGAACATAAATATAAAACAAAAGTAACTGCTATCGGCTTATTGAAATCAGCTGATATGATAGATCCGATGTTTTATGCACCATATTATGACCGATTGATGAGTTACAAACTTCTTGTGAAAAATCTTATGGATAACTTTAAACTTTCACGAGAGATCTCGAAAAGAATACTGGCGGATATAGTGTGGAAAATAGCTAATGATGAAACAATCCTCGAAGAAGAAAGATATAAATCACCAATGCTTATTCTGCTTATTTTACTGCTTAATCCTGAATTTGAGAGACAGGGAAAAGAGCAGATATTTACAGTCAGTAAAAATTTTCTTGCTAATTTAAATGATACGGAAGCGTGTCTTAAAATAGCGGATTTCATAAGCTCGCATTTCCTTGATTTGGAAAACTCATATGACGAGCTGGCTCAAAAAATCATAAAGAAATGCTTAACGGGTGTGAAGCAGGAACACGTTTTGGAAAGGTTGGAGGGCGCGGTATATAATTTCTTTGTATACGCTTATTATGATCAAACGAAACGGCAGTTGCGGTATGAAATAGCCTGTAAATATAAAAATACTAAAGAACGAATTGAACCTTTTTATAATGTTAAAATGGTAGCGCGTTCTATAATAAGCAGGGTGGGAAAATATAAGACCAATGTCAATTTTTTTGGGCCGCGCATCTCTAATTTTGAAGAGATTAAAGAATTTTTTAAGAAACACAGTAATATTAAAATAATGTTTTTTTGATTTTTCAGTAAAAGAATCATTCCACGCTGTAATGCCGTTTTTTGCTCACACTATCTATGGTGTAGGTAAAAATTAAGGAATTTCTCGTCGTGTTGTATTGTTTACGCTTTTCTTGCGGCAGAGCGGAAACACCGGCTTTTTTAAAACCGAGTTGTACAAACCAGTCGGAGGTTTGAGTGGTTAATACGAATATTTGTCTTAACTTACGTTTAAGCGCCTTATCTAATAAAAAATTAATAATTTTCTTTCCTATACCGAGGTTGTTATATGTCTTGTCTACCGCAATCCCGGCAATTTCTCCTTGCTCGTCATTATAAATATGAAGCGCCCCACATGCGTGGAGTGTACCATCTACTTCATATATTGCGTAATCATTGATTTTTTCCGCTAATTCTTCGGGAGTACGCGGAACAAGGATTTCCTCCGTAATCGCCGGCCGCATTATACGGATAATATCTGAAATATCGGAAAAGTTTGCGGATCTTATATTTTCGTGGGGATCATTATATATCATAGTTCCCAAGCCGCGGTTAGAAAAGATTTCTTTAATGAGCATACCTTCAATACTGCCATTAATAATATGCACCCTATCCACACCATTAATGCAGGCGTTAAATGCCAGATTGAGTAGTTCATACTCTTTGGTAGTATCCTTTTTTTTGTTGCGATCCAATAATATTCTTGCCTGCGGAGCGGTAAGCTGGGTGATGTGATTATCACTACTAATATGAACCCCTTCCGGGATTTTTAAGTCGAGAGTTTTAATTCCGTCAAAATCCGTTATAAAAAACAGTTTGCTTGCATGCAAATCCCTGCTTACGGTAAATGACAGTTCATTCGAAGAGATATTATATGGTTTACCGGCTGCACTCCAACCAATATTGGGAAAAATGGGAATAAGACCTTCATCCAGCATTTTTTCAACGATTTCTACTTTTAGTTTTTCGACGCAACCGGAACTCTGGAAGTCGATTCCTTTAACCACTCCGATGCTTCTGGCTTTTACCCAGTTGCCGATAATTGCATTTGTATTGTTTTCTGCCAGAAATGTCATGAGCTTGTTCGATACATCGAAGGCGGCCATTTTGACAAACGGCATGGCTTCTGCCGGAGTTATTCTAATATTATCAACGGTTGTGCAATTAATATTATAGGTAGCAAGAATCTCATTAATGCGTTCACGTGCACCCGGAATAAGTACGATTCGAATTCCCATCTTATGCAGCAGTACAATATCTTTGATAAGGAGTGGGAACAGGGGATGCGAGAAGAGTGAGCTCACAATTTTGATAACAAAGGTATGGCCTTTAAAACGATTGATATAGCTAAATGCAGTGCGGATGGTATCTACTTGATCTGTAAAGGATAACATATCCATGGTTCATATCCTCCACCCTATTTTTCTGTAAATTTGCGTCGACGATTCTCATTTTGTACGATTTTATTTTATTAATCTATACTTTAGTGCTACTTTTATTAAGTAAATGAATGTACAAAATGAGAATCGCTGTGTCAAGTTACTTTTTTTAAGTGTA